>NZ_JBFWLF010000084.1:0-15481 GCF_050252275.1 Citrobacter sp.
AAAGGAAAACTGACATGTCGACACTTCGCCTGCTTATTTCTGACTCTTATGACCCCTGGTTTAACCTGGCGGTCGAAGAGTGTATTTTCCGTCAGATGCCCGCCACTCAGCGCGTGCTGTTTTTGTGGCGCAATGCCGATACGGTCGTCATTGGGCGTGCGCAAAACCCGTGGAAAGAGTGCAATACGCGGCGGATGGAAGAGGACAACGTGCGCCTGGCGCGCCGCAGCAGCGGCGGTGGCGCGGTCTTCCACGATCTCGGCAATACCTGTTTCACCTTTATGGCCGGGAAGCCGGAATACGATAAGACCATCTCGACGTCCATTGTCCTGAATGCGCTTAACGCACTGGGCGTGACGGCTGAAGCTTCAGGACGTAACGATCTGGTGGTGAAAACGGCGGATGGCGACCGTAAGGTTTCTGGCTCAGCCTACCGCGAAACCAAAGATCGCGGTTTTCATCACGGCACACTATTGTTGAACGCCGATCTCAGCCGACTGGCAAACTACCTGAATCCAGACAAAAAGAAACTGGCGGCCAAAGGCATTACCTCTGTACGCTCGCGCGTGGCGAATCTCACCGAACTGTTGCCAGGCATCACCCATGATCAGGTGTGTGCGGCGGTAACCGAGGCCTTTTTTGCCCACTACGGCGAACGCGTTGAAGCGGAGGTGATCTCCCCGGACAACACGCCCGATCTGCCGAACTTTGTCGAAACCTTCGCCCGCCAGAGCAGTTGGGAGTGGAACTTCGGGCAGGCACCAGCCTTCTCGCATCTGCTGGATGAACGTTTTACCTGGGGAGGCGTCGAACTGCACTTTGACGTTGAGAAAGGGCATATCACCCGTGCGCAGGTGTTTACGGACAGTCTCAATCCGGCACCGCTAGAAGCGCTGGCCGCACGTCTTCAGGGCTGCCTGTATCGTGCCAGTGTCGTACAGCAGGAGTGCGAATCTTTGACGAGGGATTTTCCGGAGCAGGAAAAAGAGTTGCGGGAATTGTCGGCGTGGATTGCACAGGCGGTGCGCTAATAAAAAGCCCGCTGGCACTGCTCAGCGGGCCTGGAAAACCGTAGGTCGGGTGAGGCGAAGCCTCCCCCCGGCACCCAGGTCTTACGCTTTATCGCCCAGCAGAACGGATTCCAGCGCGATTTTAATCATGTCGTTGAACGTGGTTTGACGTTCAGCCGCCGTCGTCTGCTCATGCGTACGGATGTGGTCAGACACGGTGCAGATAGTCAGTGCTTTCGCGCCAAATTCTGCCGCCACGCCGTAGATACCCGCCGCTTCCATTTCCACGCCCAGGATGCCGTATTTTTCCATCACGTCGAACATTTCGCCGTCCGGAGAGTAGAACAGATCCGCAGAGAACAGGTTGCCAACGCGTGCGTCCACACCCAGTGCTTTTGCCGCGTCAACCGCGTCACGTACCATGCCGAAATCAGCAATCGCGGCAAAATCATGGTCTTTGAAACGAATGCGGTTCACTTTGGAATCGGTGCAGGCACCCATACCAATTACCACGTCACGCAGTTTTACGTCCGGACGCACAGCACCACAGGACCCTACGCGAATGATTTTCTTCACGCCGAAATCGGTAATCAGCTCTTTGGTGTAGATGGAGCAGGACGGGATACCCATACCGTGACCCATGACGGAGATCTTACGGCCTTTGTAAGTCCCGGTGAAACCTAACATGCCGCGAACGTTGTTTACTTCGCGTACATCTTCAAGGAAAGTTTCCGCAATGTGTTTTGCGCGCAGCGGGTCGCCCGGCATCAAAACGACGTCAGCGAAATCACCCATTTCTGCATTAATGTGAGGAGTTGCCATCTTCAGTTCCTTTTGTATTGTTGTTTTTGCCTGATGCCGGCTATGCCTTATCAGGCCTACAAAACGTATTCAAATACCCTAAGGATTTCGCGTTGTAGGAAGGCGACGAATTCGTGAATCCCCGGGAGCATAGATTAACTATGTGACCGGGGTGAGCGAATGAAGTCAACGCATCTACAGCGCGAAAGACAACGGGTATTACAGCATGTTTTTACCGTATTCCATTGGCGACGTGCCAAAGTACGAAGCGAGAGTCTGACCTATATCCGCAAAAGTTTCGCGGTGGCCTAACGAGCCCGGTTTTACTTTCGGGCCGTACACCAGCACCGGAATGTGTTCACGGGTGTGATCGGTACCGGTCCAGCTCGGATCGCAGCCATGGTCAGCGGTCAGGATCAGAATGTCATCTTCACCCACCAGCTCCATCAGCTCCGGCAGACGGCGGTCGAACAATTCCAGACCGGCCGCATAACCGGCGATATCACGGCGGTGGCCCCAGGAGGAGTCGAAGTCAACGAAGTTAGTGAAGACAATCGTCTTGTCACCCGCTTCTTTCATCTCTTTAATAGTGGCGTCAAACAGCGCGTCCAGGCCGGTGGCTTTCACTTTTTTAGTGATGCCGCAGTTGGCGTAGATGTCCGCGATTTTACCGACGGAAACTACGTGGCCGTCTTTCTCATCAACCAGTTTCTGCAACACAGTCGGCGCTGGCGGTTCAACGGCCAGATCGTGACGGTTGCCGGTACGCTGGAAGTTACCCGCTTTGTCGCCAATGAACGGACGCGCGATGACGCGACCGATGTTGTAACCGCCTTCGGTCAGCTCTTCACGGGCGATCTCGCACAGCTCGTAAAGTTTATCCAGGCCAAACGTCTCTTCATGGCAGGCAATCTGGAACACGGAATCCGCGGAGGTATAGAAAATCGGTTTGCCGGTTTTCATATGCTCTTCGCCCAACTGGTCCAGAATCACCGTACCGGAAGAGTGGCAGTTACCGAGATAGCCCGGCAGGTTCGCACGTTTGACCAGTTTATCCAGCAGTTCCTGCGGGAAACTGTTTTCGTGGTCGCTGAAATAACCCCAGTCAAACAGAACCGGCACACCGGCGATTTCCCAGTGGCCAGACGGCGTATCTTTACCGGAAGAGAGCTCATGCGCCCAGGCGTATGCGCCAATCACTTGTGCGTTAGCGTCCATACCGGCTGCGATTTTACCGGTAGATCCTTCATGCGCTTTCACCAGACCCAGGCGGGTCAGGTTTGGCAGATTCAGTGGGCCTTTACGCCCTTTGTCAGCCTCGCCTTTGGCACAGGCTTCAGCGATATGCCCCATGGTGTCGGAACCGACGTCGCCAAAGCGATCCGCGTCTTCCGTCGCACCAATACCAAAGGAGTCCAGCACCATAATAAATGCACGTTTCATCTTGTTCTCCATTCATCTGCGCTGCAAAAAAGCGATCAGATCAGTATATAGCTATTCGGTGATACGACGATAGACCGTTGGTGTGCTTTCAGGCGCTTTATCGTCAAGGATAATTGCCGCTTTGACGGCTTTCGCCGCGTCCTGCCAGCTGGCTTCATCTTTCGCGTGGATCACCGCCAGCGGACGCTGCCCGTCTACGCTGTCGCCAAGACGCGCCATATCGGTAAAGCCGACGCTGTAATCAATGGTATCCGACGCCTGGCGACGACCGCCGCCCATCGACACCACCGCCATACCCAGCGCACGCGTATCCATCGCGCTGACGAACCCTTCGTTATCAGCATAAACCGCTTTACTGAGCATTGCCGTCGGCAGGTATTTCGCGTAGTTCTCCACGAAGTCGGTCGGGCCTTTCTGGGCGGCAACCATCCGGCCAAAGATCTCAGCGGCTTTACCGTTATCCAGCACCGCCTGCAATTTCGCCCGCGCGTCAGCGTCGTCTTTCGCCAGATTGCCGGAGATCAGCATTTCAACACACAGCGCCATCGTCACATCGAACAGGCGTGGGTTGCGGTATTCGCCGGTCAGGAACTGCACCGCTTCGCGTACTTCCACCGCGTTACCCGCGCTGGACGCCAGTACCTGGTTCATGTCGGTCAGCAGCGCGGTGGTGCGCACGCCAGCACCGTTCGCCACGCCCACAATCGCTTCCGCCAGCGCTTCAGAGAGCTCATAGGTTGGCATAAACGCGCCGCTGCCGACTTTCACATCCATAACCAGCGCATCCAGCCCTTCAGCCAGTTTTTTCGCCAGAATGGAGCCGGTGATAAGCGGAATGGAATCCACCGTTGCGGTAATATCGCGGGTGGCATAAAAACGTTTGTCCGCCGGTGCGAGCGAGCTGGTTTGCCCGATGATCGCCACACCCACGTCCTTAATGATTTCGCGGAAACGGTTGTCGTCCGGGAAGATGTCGAATCCCGGAATAGCTTCCAGTTTATCGAGCGTACCGCCGGTATGACCCAGTCCGCGACCTGAAATCATCGGAATGTAGCCGCCACAGGCCGCGACCATTGGGCCGAGCATCAGCGACGTCACGTCGCCCACACCGCCGGTGGAGTGTTTATCCACGATCGGGCCGTTCAGATTCAGGCTCTTCCAGTCCAGGACGGTTCCTGAATCCCGCATTGCCATGGTCAGCGAAACGCGTTCTGGCATCGTCATATCGTGGAAGAAAATGGTCATCGCCAGGGCGGCGATCTGCCCTTCTGAGATGGTATTGTCACGAATACCATTGATAAAGAAACGAATTTCTTCATCGCTCAACGCATGACCATCACGTTTTTTACGAATAATTTCTTGTGCGAGAAACACGATAACCTCCCGATTAGGGCCGGGTAAGCCATGTGCTCCCCGGCGAGTCGTATTGATGCCGGATGGCGGCTAACGCCTTATCCGGCCTACGATGGGCAATTCAAATTTAGTAGCTGCTTGCGCTCTTACCATCGCCGTGACCCAGCGCTTTCAGCAGGCTTGCCAGCAGGCTGGATGCCCCAAAGCGATAGTGACGAGAATCCGCCCAGTCCGCGCCGAACAGTTCATCAGCGATAGCCAGGAACTGCTGAGCATCTTCGGCGGTACGCACGCCGCCCGCAGGTTTGAAGCCCACAGTTTTGGATACGCCCATATCGCGGATCACTTCCATCATGATGCGAGCGCTTTCCGGCGTGGCGTTTACGGGTACCTTACCGGTAGAGGTTTTAATGAAATCCGCACCTGCTTTGATAGAGATTTCAGAGGCCTTACGAATAAGCTGCTCTTCTTTCAGCTCACCGGTTTCGATGATCACTTTCAGCAGCACGTTTGCCGCCGCGCACGCGTCTTTACAGGCTTTCACCAGATCGAAGCCGACCTGCTCGTTACCGGCCATCAGCGCACGGTACGGGAAGACCACGTCCACTTCATCCGCCCCGTAAGCAATCGCCGCGCGGGTTTCCGCCAGCGCGATCTCAATATCGTCGTTGCCATGCGGGAAGTTAGTCACCGTCGCAATACGGATATCCGGGGTGCCCTGCTCTTTCAGAGTCTTACGCGCAATCGGGATAAAACGCGGATAGATGCAGACTGCTGCCGTGTTGCCAACCGGAGTTTTTGCCTGATGACACAGCGCGATCACTTTTTCATTGGTGTCGTCGTCATTCAGGGTGGTCAGGTCCATCAGTTTCAGTGCGCGCAGGCTGCTTGCAGTTAAATCGCTCATAACATTCTCCAACGGCGTCGCCGTATAAAATTCTCACCTTGCGAGTCTGTTAGTATTCTAACATCGACTCACCGTTACACTTCGATATACATCACAGTTAATGAAAACTACGTACAAATTTGCATTACTGTAATGAGATCAACTTCAAAAAATAGTCCTTTTCTGTCGATTTCTTCTCCACTCAGGCGCATCAGGATCAAAGTGCTGACAGCACATCTTTCTACAATGACGTTATGATCTTCGGCCTATAAAGGAATTACGATGCCTACGACCCATGAAACCGCGCTGCAACAACGTTGCCAGCAAATCGTCACCAGCTCACTCCTCAGTCCGGAACAGAAACGTCATTTTCTCGCGCTGGAAGCAGAGAACAACCTGCCTTACCCTTCACTGCCCGCCGGGGCGCGCCAGGCGCTGGACGACGGGGTTATCTGCGATATGTTCGAAGGTCACGCACCGTATAAACCGCGCTATGTGCTTCCCGATTACGCGCGTTTTCTGGCCAACGGTTCAGCCTGGCTGGAACTGGAAGGGGCGAAAGATCTGGACGATGCACTGTCTCTGTTGACCATTCTGTATCACCACGTGCCTTCCGTCACATCGATGCCGGTTTACCTGGGGCAACTGGATACGCTGCTGCAACCATATGTGAAAATTCTAACACATGAAGCGATTGATATTCGAATAAAACGTTTCTGGCGGTATCTCGACAGAACGCTGCCTGACGCTTTTATGCACGCCAACATTGGCCCGGCAGATACCCCCATCACCCGGGCTATTTTACGCGCCGACGCAGAGTTAAAGCAGGTTGCGCCTAATCTGACGTTCATCTACGACCCGGAAATCACCCCCGATGATCTGCTGCTGGAAGTGGCAAAAAACATCTGTGAATGCAGCAAGCCGCATATTTCCAATGGGCCGGTAAATGATAAAATTTTCACAAAAGGTCACTATGGTATCGTCAGCTGTTACAACTCTCTGCCGCTTGCCGGTGGCGGCAGCACGCTGGTTCGTCTCAATCTGAAAGCCATTGCCGAGCGCAGCACTTCTGTCTATGACTTCTTTAACCGCACACTGCCGTACTATTGTCAGCAGCAAATTGCCATCATCGATGCGCGATGTGAGTTCCTCTATGAAAAATCACATTTCTTTGAGAATAGCTTCCTGGTGCAGGAAGGTCTGATCGATCCACAACGTTTTGTGCCGATGTTCGGTATGTACGGCCTGGCGGAGGCGGTTAACCTGTTGTGCGAAAAAGCGGGTATGAATGCGCGCTACGGCAAAGATGAGACGGCGAACGATCTGGGCTATCGCATCAGCGCCCAGCTTGCGGATTTTGTCGAGAACACGCCGGTGAAATATGGCTGGCAGCAGCGCGCAATGCTGCATGCCCAGTCGGGGATCAGTTCAGATATTGGTACTACGCCGGGCGCACGTTTGCCCTATGGCGATGAACCCGATCCGATCACCCACCTGCAAACCGTCGCACCGCACCATGCGCATTATCAGTCCGGTATCAGCGACATTCTGACGCTCGATGAGACCATCAAGCGTAACCCGCAGGCGCTGGTGCAACTCTGTCTGGGCGCGTTCAAAGCGGGAATGCGCGAGTTTACCGCCAACGTCAGCGGCAACGATCTGGTCCGCGTTACCGGGTACATGGTGCGCCTGTCGGATCTGGAAAAATACCGCGCCGAAGGCTCGCGGACCAATACCACCTGGCTGGGGGAAGAGGCCGCACGCAATACGCATATTCTGGAACGCCAACCTCGTGTCGTCAGTCATGAACAGCAGATGCGCTTCAGTCAGTAAGGTTATCCCGTTCTCCTGCGTGGACGGGCCGGGCAGTCGTCTGGCCCTCTTTCTGCAAGGGTGCAATCTGCGCTGTAAGAATTGCCATAACCCGTGGACGATGGGACGCTGCAACGACTGCGGCGAATGCGTTCCACAGTGCCCACACCAGGCGCTGAGTTTCAGTGATGGGAATGTTGTCTGGCATGCCGAGGTCTGCGAACAGTGTGATACCTGTTTGCAGATGTGCCCGCAGCAGGCAACGCCGATGGTGCAAACAATGAGCGTGGACGAGGTGTTGCGCCAGATCCGCAAAGCATCATTGTTCATTGAGGGAGTCACCGTCAGCGGCGGCGAAGCCACAACGCAGTTGCCTTTCGTTGTGGATTTGTTTACGGCGATTAAGGCCGACCCGCAGCTCCGGTCGCTGACTTGTCTGGTCGACAGCAATGGGCTGTTGAGCGAAACCGGCTGGCAGAAACTGCTACCGGTTTGCGATGGCGTGATGCTCGATCTCAAAGCCTGGGATAGTGAGCGCCACATCGCACTCACCGGTCGGGATAACGCGCAGATCAAGCGCAGTATTACGCTGTTGGCGCAGCGAGGAAAGCTGGCAGAACTGCGCCTGCTGGTCATCCCCGGGCAGGTGGATTATCTGCAGCACATTGATTCACTCGCCGCATTCATCGGACAACTGGGAAATGTCCCGCTACGACTGAATGCCTTTCATGCGCACGGGGTATACGGTGAGGCAAAATCCTGGCCGAGCGCGACGCCACAAGAGGTGGAGACGCTGGCGCAGGCATTACGGGAACGCGGCGTGACTGAGCTTATCTTCCCTGCGCTATATCTCTAGAGTAAATAATGCTGTCGTATTGCGATACAGCGTCTCAGCGATCGCCTCTGCGGGTTCCGGGCGCAGTTCGCATAACACATCGAACACTCTCGCCGCCTGCTCCGGACGATTTGGCTGCCCCTGAAAACCATTCAACGGCATATCCGGCGCGTCGGTCTCCAGCAGCAGCGCCTCCAGCGGCAATCGTGCCATCACGTCACGGGTTTTACTGGCGCGCGGATAGGTTATCGTGCCACCGACGCCGATTTTGTATCCCAGTTGTACAAAGCGTTCGGCCTGTTGCAGGCTGCCGGCGAATCCATGCACCACACCCGTACGCGGTAAATCATGACGTTTAAGATGCATCGCCAGCGTGTCATGCGTGCGCCGGGAATGGAGGATCACCGGAAGATCGAACCGTTTTGCCAGCGTCAATTGCGCTTGCAGAAACCGCTCCTGCTTCGCAAATTGCGGATCGTCGCGATACCGATCCAGACCTATCTCACCAACAGCGACCACCTTTGCCGGACGCTGTTCCAGCGCCTGTCGCAGCCGTTCGAGATGCTCTTCCGTATGCTGTTCAATCACAATCGGATGTAAACCGAGCGCGGCATAGAGAGGCGAAAAGCGTTCCGCCAGCGCCTGCACGCGGGCAAAGTTTTCCGCTGCGGTGGCCGGAATGATGATCTTCTCAATGCCCGCCTCACCCGCGAGTTGCAGGCTGTGGGTTTCATCCCCGGTAAAAGGCGGAAAATCAAAGTGACAGTGGGTATCGATAAAGCGAAAACTCACGCCAGATCCTCATTGCTGAATGTCGTATCGTTAGCCTGCGGCGCATCGCTCACCACCGCCGCATGGGTATCGTTGGCCACCGGTGCTGGTGGAACCACCACTGGCGTCGGCGTGACGATTTGCGGCAGATGGCGTGATAACGGCGGTTCCGCTGCCAGTAGTTTTCCCACGGTCGCCAGGAAGTAGCGCCCACACAGCCGCCCGGTTTTATAATCTTCCCGCAATGCCGGAATCCGGCTTCCCAGCGCCATACTTTTTAGCGGCTTCGGCGGGTAGATTTCAAAGATCTTCAGCTTGCCCGGCGGTTTTTCAATGAATCGCTGAATTTCCGTATAGCTGGCTTCGTGGTGTTGAACCAGATTGAGCAGCGGCTGCAGGCTGCTTTCGCCCAGCCAGCGCTCCATCCGCTTGAACCACTGCGGGGTGTAATACATTTGCGAAGGCACCGTTCGAATCACCACCAGCGTTTTCGCCCCCTGCTTCACAGCCTCACGCACCGGAATGGCATCGCTGATCCCACCATCCAGGTAATTGATCCCCTCCAGCGATACGCCACTACGATAGAACCCTGGGATCGCGCTGGACGCCCGGATCAGATCAAGCCAGTTTTGCGTATTGGGAGAGAAATAGTACGGCGTGTAGTCATCACCCCGACAGGCGCACATGTAAAACGATTTCCCGGTTTCGAACAGGCGCGAGGCGGTATCCATCTGTAACGGCATCTGACTGGCCGTAGATTCCACCAGCCAGTCGAGATCGATCAGATTCCCACCGCGCACGAAGCGTACCGGGTCAAAGAATTCCCGTCTGGTGGTATAGCGCATGATGACTTTGCGCCCGTAGCCGGGTTGGTTGCACAGATAGGCCGACAGGTTTTGCGCCCCCGCCGAGGTGCCGTAATAGAGATCGAACGGATTAAACTGCGCGCGCATGAACTCGTCCAGTACACCTGCGGTAAAGATGCCACGCTGCCCGCCGCCCTCGCAGACCAACGCCAGGCGACCCGGTTTGAACCTTCTTAATGACAACGGCGCAATATTGCCGAGCGTGACGGGTATACGCTGCCCCACCTCTGCCTTCCTGTTTCTTATTACGTAATGTGCCAAAATAACGCAAATAGACGGCGGCTAAAACCGAAAAAGCCAGTCCACTGGACTGGCTTGACAGCAAAATCATTGTACGCCTTACGCGCTAGGGCCGCTTACGCCCTGTAAACAGGCTGACCAGGAAGAGAATAATCCCGACGACGAAGACAATTTTCGCCGCGCCCGCTGCCGTACCGGCCAGTCCACCAAATCCCAGAGCGGCGGCAATTAACGCGATAACCAGAAATATAATGCCCCAACGAAACATACGCTTCTCCTTTACCATAGTTAATGTCGACCGCTTGATATGAGCGCTCAGGCTGCTCATTCACGCTATTGTTTGTGTAGTGCTAGTGCTCATGACGTCCTCCGACCGGGGCCGGAGGAGAAAACGAAGACTTACTGCGCTTTCAGATCGTTTTTGACGCTTTTTACGCCATCAACGGCTTTCGCGATGCTCTCAGCGCGCTCGATTTGCGCCTGGGAATCCACGGTGCCGGAAAGCTGGACCACACCATCGGTCGTTTCTACTTTCACTTTGCGAGAAGGAACGATGTCATCCGCCAGCAGTTTCGCTTTGATCTCACTGGTGGTTGCCGTATCGCCGGCATAGCCTTTCACGGAGTCTGATTTGCTGTCGCGCACGTGGAGTTTGTCGCTGACGGAGGTTACGCCTTCAACACCTTTCGCCACGGTCACGGCCGCTTCCGCCTGCGCCTGGCTTTCGACGAAGCCGCTCAGCGTTACGACTTTCTGCTCGGTTTTGACGGAAATATCGGTACTCTTAATGTTTTCATGATCCACCAGTGCCGCTTTCACTTTGGCGGTAATGGCGCTGTCATCCATGAAATTACCGACTTTATTCATAGAGCTATCGACTTTCTGCCCTGCACTTTCTACACCGGATTGCGCTTTATCCATTGTGGTGTTTTCTGCATACGCAGAACCCGTTGCCACAGCGGAGGTCAACATCACGGCCAGCAGAGTTTTAGAAATCTTCAGTCTTGTCATAGTCATCGATTTTTTCCTGTATGGTTTGCTCATAATTTGAGCTCAGGCAACATAAGGTTGCATTGCTGAATATGGTGAAAAATTCACCCAGCTCAGAAGTCAATGGCGGCGGTCACAATCACGCAACAGAAAAGGTGATGATGATACGCTGACAGGTGCCCCTCTGAGTCAGTTATTAATATCGTGACTACATCAGACATTAGCTTTAACTACTTAGATTCACGAGTTGAACGGTATTTAAAGCCAATGTTTATGTCATCACTTTGTTAAATATAGATCACAATTTTGAAAAAGCGCGGAGGATTGCATAAAAAACAGGCAGTCATAAGCAAAACAGAGGGATTTAAGAACATTCCGCAAGGGGATAATAAGGCTGGAAAAGTCGCAGGGCGCAGCGACAGCCGCGCCCTGAAGGGGTAATTAGTGTTCGCGCGTCTTACGGAACTGAACGTCTGGATAACGCTCTTGCGTCAGGTTGAGGTTCACCATCGTCGGTGCGATGTAGGTCAGGTTATCACCGCCATCCAGTGCCAGTTGAACTTCATTCTTACGCTTAAACTCTTCGAATTTCTTCGCATCAGCACATTCCACCCAGCGTGCCGTCGCCACGTTGACAGATTCATAAATGGCTTCAACGTTGTACTCGCTCTTCAGACGGGCAACAACCACGTCGAACTGCAGTACCCCGACCGCGCCCACAATCAGATCGTTATTGGCGATCGGACGGAACACCTGTACCGCACCTTCTTCGGAAAGCTGTACCAGCCCCTTCAGCAACTGTTTCTGCTTCAGCGGATCTTTCAGGCGAATACGACGGAACAGTTCCGGCGCGAAGTTCGGTATACCGGTGAACTTCATCATTTCACCCTGGGTGAAAGTATCGCCAATCTGGATTGTACCGTGGTTGTGCAGACCGAGGATATCGCCCGGGTAAGCCTCTTCTACATGCGAACGGTCACCGGCCATAAAGGTCAGCGCGTCAGAGATCACCACGTCTTTGCCGATACGGACCTGACGCATCTTCATGCCTTTTTCGTACTTGCCGGAAACAACGCGCATGAATGCCACGCGGTCACGGTGTTTCGGATCCATGTTGGCCTGAATTTTAAAGACAAAGCCAGTGAACTTCTCTTCTTCCGCTTCCACCACGCGCGTATCGGTCTTGCGTGGCATTGGCGCTGGCGCCCACTCCACCAGACCATCCAGCATGTGGTCAACGCCGAAGTTACCCAGTGCGGTACCAAAGAAGACCGGGGTAATTTCGCCCGCCAGGAACAGCTCTTTATCAAACTCGTTAGAGGCGCCCTTCACCAGTTCCAGTTCGTCACGCAACTGCTGCGCCAGATCCTCGCCAACGGCCGCGTCGAGATCCGGGTTATCCAGACCTTTAACGATGCGCACTTCCTGAATGGTATGGCCTTTACCCGTCTGATACAGATAGGTTTCATCTTTATAGAGGTGGTAAACCCCTTTGAACAGCTTGCCGCAGCCAATCGGCCAGGTGATCGGCGCACAGCCGATTTTCAGCTCGTTCTCAACTTCGTCCAGCAACTCCATCGGGTCACGGATGTCGCGGTCGAGTTTGTTCATAAAAGTCAGGATCGGCGTATCGCGCAGACGGGTGACTTCCATCAGCTTACGGGTACGATCCTCAACACCTTTCGCGGCGTCGATCACCATCAGACAACAGTCCACTGCCGTCAGGGTACGATAGGTATCTTCGGAGAAGTCTTCGTGCCCCGGGGTGTCGAGCAGGTTCACCAGGCAGTTGTGATACGGAAATTGCATCACGGAGGTGGTAATGGAGATCCCACGCTGCTTTTCCATTTCCATCCAGTCTGATTTCGCATGCTGGCTGGAACCCCGGCCTTTTACCGTACCAGCAGTCTGGATCGCCTGTCCGAACAGCAACACCTTCTCAGTGATGGTCGTTTTACCCGCATCCGGGTGAGAAATAATGGCAAAAGTGCGGCGCTTGGCCACCTCCTGCAAATAAGGAGACAACGTCATAGTTCATTCTTCTTGAGTAAACGCGGCATCGCACCGCGCATGTTGAATACGAAAAATTGCGGCTATTTTACCCATCAGCGGGGGGGAGGCAATCAGTGTTTACACAGGAGCAGCTCCAGTTCGTGTAATGACGATACGGTCCAGGTCGGCTCAATGCCTTCCGGCTGCTCGCGATGATGCGCATTCAGCCAGCAGGTAGAAAGCCCGGCGTTGATGCCGCCAAGAATATCGGACGCAGCGGTATCTCCAACCATCAGCACCCGATCACGATCGGGATTGCCCGCCTGCGCCAGGGCGTAATCAAAAATCTTCGGATCCGGCTTCGCCACGCCCACTTCTTCAGAAATGACCAGCAAATCAAAGTAGTCGCGTAGTCCCGTGCGCTCCAGGCGGATCTGCTGTAAGGAGGTGAAACCGTTGGTAATAATGCCAATTTTGGCTTTGCCGCGTATCGCATTGAGCAGCGAAACGGCCCCTGGCAGCGGCGCGCAAATTTCGGCCATCGCGTTCATAAAGGCATCGTTAAGCGAGCCCGGCTCAACCTTTAACCGTTCTGCCCAGCTCTGGAAGCGAGCATGCTGAAGCTGTAATGAGGTGATCGCGCCGTTCTGATAATCCACCCATAGCGGTTTATTCACGGCCTGGTAGTCCTGAAAATCCTCAGCGGTAAAGGTGATGCTGTAGTCGAGAAACATCCGCTGTAAGCCAGTAAACGAGTCAAACGTGAACAGCGTTTCGTCGGCATCAAAGAAAATCCAGTCCCACTTCATCATTACACCTTCTTTTACATACTGATTGGCAGTGCCATTATGATGGCGTCCTCACGACCGTCAGCGGTCGGATAATAATTGCGGCGAATCGTTACCTCGTTAAAACCTAAGCTTTCGTACAATGCGATGGCGGCAACGTTGGAGGAGCGAACCTCCAGCCACAGCGTCAGGACGCCGCGTTTTTCTAACTCATCAATGAGATGTTCCAGCAGCGCTTTCCCTATTCCCCGGCGCTGAAAGTCGGGATCAACGGCAATGTTGAACAGCGTAGCTTCATCCAGCACTACCTGCGTAATGGCAAACGCCGCCATTCTCCCCTCTACCGTCAATTGATAGTTGAGATAACGCTCCCCCTGATTACTGGCAAACGTGTGCTCACTCCAGGGAAACGCATGGGCGCGCTTTTCAATCTGAAACGCGGCGGGTAAATCACTCTGACTGAGGGAAGAAATCGTGTTCATGTGTGCAGATTTGTTGCCATAGTGCGGCGCGTGCCGTGGGGTTTGCCCGCAATTCATCAAATGCCGGCGTTGCAACCTGCGCACCTTCCAGCGACAACGGCGCATCTGTACCCAGTCGCCAGCTGTTGCAGCGGCTGCCCTGCGGCAGCATCGCGACGCGTTCGGGCGTCACCTGCAATACCTGATCGGGGCTCAGCGTTAAGGCTCGCAGAATGTCACTGACCAGAGGTTCTGTCAGCGGCGGCAGTGTTTCACCGACCATCACCAGACGGACGTGCGCAGGAATGGAAATCGCGATCTCTCCCTGCAACGCGCCGGGGCGACGCAGCGACCACTGGGTAATGCCCAGTTGCTGTAACTGCCAGTCTCGTCGGGTTGTCATAGCGAATCGCTCCTGTATTCAGGGGCGCAAATATAGCAAATTAGTCGAATAGACGCCATCAAACGTCTATAATCGCCCGCTGTATGAATTAAGGAGTTTTCCATGTCTGCTTTTACCCCGGCAAGTGAAGTCTTGCTGCGCCACAGTGATGATTTCGAACAAAGCCGTATTCTGTTTGCCGGAGACTTGCAGGATGACCTGCCCGCGCGCTTTGAAAGCGCAGACCGCCGCGTGCATACCCAACAGTTCCACCACTGGCAGGTGCTGAGCCGCCAGATGGGCGACAACGCACGCTTCAGCCTTGTCGCACAAGCGCAAGACGTTGCCGACTGCGACACCTTTATCTATTACTGGCCGAAAAACAAGCCGGAAGCCCAGTTCCAGTTGATGAATATTCTGTCGCTGCTTCCTGTAGGAACCGACATTTTCGTAGTCGGTGAAAACCGCAGTGGCGTACGTAGCGCCGAGCAAATACTGGCGGAATATGCCCCGCTGAACAAAATTGACAGCGCGCGTCGTTGCGGCCTGTATCATGGTCGTCTGGAAACGCAGCCGACGTTTGATGCCGATAAATTCTGGGGCGAGTACCACGTTGATGGGCTGACGATCAAAACCTTGCCAGGCGTCTTCAGCCGCGATGGTCTGGATGTCGGCAGCCAGTTACTGCTCTCCACGCTGACACCGCACACCAAAGGTAAAGTGCTGGACGTCGGCTGTGGCGCAGGCGTGCTTTCTGTCGCGCTGGCCAGTCCCTCACCGAAAGTGCGTTTAACGCTCTGTGACGTCGCCGCGCCGGCGGTGGAAGCCAGTCGCGCCACCCTGACGGCGAA
>NZ_JBFWLF010000085.1:0-15287 GCF_050252275.1 Citrobacter sp.
TTCATTCAGTGCCCGCCAGATGGGGCATGAAGATGCTCGCATGGAGTGTGAGGTTTATTCTACGTGGATTGGTGACATGACCCAGGACCAGGTCAGCCTGCGGAATAATCAAATGCCAACAGCATTGCTCCAGGGATTATCCCAAGGGCGGGGCCTGATAAAAAAGTCATTTAATTTCATTGTGCTGGTTTCAACTTACATAATCAGCGTTAAACTATTCATACCGTAAATAGAGTGAGAAAAGATGATGCGTGTACTGGTTGTTGAGGATAATGCGTTATTACGTCATCACCTGAAAGTTCAGCTTCAGGATGCCGGACATCAGGTTGACGACGCCGAAGATGCCAAAGAGGCCGATTATTACCTTAACGAACACCTGCCTGACATCGCTATCGTCGATTTGGGTCTTCCGGATGAAGATGGACTTTCACTGATCCGCCGCTGGCGGAGCAATGACGTTTCTCTCCCGGTTCTCGTCCTCACCGCCCGTGAAAGCTGGCAGGACAAAGTGGAAGTGCTGAGCGCAGGTGCAGATGATTACGTCACCAAGCCGTTCCATATTGAGGAAGTCGCCGCGCGGATGCAGGCGCTGATGCGCCGTAACAGCGGCCACGCTTCGCAGATTATCTCTATTCCGCCTTTTCAGGTTGATCTCTCGCGCCGCGAACTCTCGGTCAATGATGAAGTGATCAAACTGACCGCGTTTGAGTACACCATCATGGAAACGCTGATCCGCAATAATGGCAAAGTGGTCAGCAAAGACTCGCTGATGTTGCAGCTGTATCCGGACGCCGAGCTACGTGAAAGCCACACTATCGACGTGCTGATGGGCCGCCTGCGTAAAAAAATACAGGCGCAGTATCCGGATGAAGTCATTACCACTGTGCGGGGTCAGGGATATCTTTTTGAATTGCGCTGATGAATAAACTGTTGCGTCATCTTTTTCCGTTGTCACTGCGCCTGCGTTTTCTGCTGGCCACCGCAGGCGTAGTGCTGGTGCTTTCTCTGGCCTATGGCATGGTTGCGCTGATCGGCTACAGCGTGAGTTTCGATAAGACCACGTTTCGTCTGCTGCGCGGCGAAAGTAATCTCTTTTATACGCTTGCAAAATGGGAAGGTAATAAGATCCACGTCGAACTTCCCGAGCACCTCGACATGCAGAGTCCCACGATGTCGTTGATCTATGATGAGAACGGCAAACTGCTGTGGGCCCAGCGTAACGTCCCTTGGCTGGTCAGACTGATTCAGCCCGACTGGCTGAAAAGTAATGGTTTTCATGAAATAGAAGCCGACATCAGCGCCAGCAGCTCGCTGCTCAATGACGATCACTCCGTTCAGGAACGATTGAAAGAGGTTCGGGAAGATGACGACGACGCCGAAATGACCCACTCGGTAGCGGTTAACGTCTACCCGGCTACCGCGCGCATGCCACAACTGACGATTGTGGTGGTAGACACCATTCCGATTGAGCTTAAACGCTCGTATATGGTCTGGAGTTGGTTTATTTATGTGCTGGCTGCCAACCTGTTGCTGGTCATTCCCCTGCTCTGGGTGGCGGCCTGGTGGAGTTTGCGCCCCATTGAGGCACTGGCTCGTGAGGTGCGCGAACTGGAAGAACACCACCGCGAACAGCTTAACCCTGCAACGACGCGGGAGTTGACCAGCCTGGTGCGTAACCTGAACCGCCTATTGAAAAGCGAGCGCGAGCGTTATGACAAATACCGCACCACGCTGACCGATCTCACCCACAGCCTGAAGACGCCGCTCGCCGTGCTGCAAAGTACGTTGCGTTCGATGCGTAGCGATAAGATGAGCGTCAGCGAGGCAGAACCGGTAATGCTCGAACAGATCAGCCGGATTTCACAGCAAATCGGCTACTATCTGCATCGCGCCAGTATGCGCGGCGGGGGTGTCCTGCTGAGCCGCGAGCTGCATCCGGTCGCACCTCTACTGGATAATCTCACCTCGGCGCTGAACAAAGTGTATCAGCGTAAAGGCGTGAACATTAGCCTCGATATCTCACCGGAAATCAGCTTTGTCGGCGAGCAGAACGATTTTGTCGAGGTGATGGGCAACGTGCTGGATAATGCCTGCAAGTACTGTCTCGAGTTTGTTGAGATTTCTGCCCGCCAGACCGACGATCATCTGTACATCGTGGTGGAAGATGACGGTCCAGGGATCCCACTCAGCAAGCGCGATCTGGTCTTTGACCGCGGTCAACGCGTGGATACGATGCGTCCGGGGCAAGGGGTCGGGTTGGCCGTGGCGCGAGAAATTACCGAGCAATACGATGGCAAAATCGTTGCCAGCGACATCCTGCTCGGCGGTGCACGTATGGAAGTCATTTTTGGACATCAACAGCCGGGGCCGAAAGACGACTAAACCAAAATGTAATAAATATGAGCCAACTGCACGCATCTGGTTAAGCATCCGTTATAATCGGTGACAGATACCCGCCCCAGCCTGTGGAAGCTCAATATGGAATACCAATTAACACTCAACTGGCCCGAATTTCTTGAACGTCACTGGCAAAAACGCCCAGTGGTGTTAAAACGCGGCTTTAGTAACTTCATCGATCCCCTCTCCCCTGACGAACTGGCAGGGCTGGCGATGGAAAGTGAAGTCGATAGCCGCCTGGTAAGCCATCAGGATGGCAAATGGCAGGTAAGCCATGGTCCGTTCGAAAGCTATGACCATCTCGGCGAGAATAACTGGTCGTTACTGGTGCAGGCGGTGAACCACTGGCATGAGCCAACCGCCGCGCTGATGCGCCCCTTCCGCGCCCTGCCTGACTGGCGTATCGACGATCTGATGATCTCATTCTCGGTCCCTGGCGGCGGCGTAGGTCCCCATCTCGATCAGTATGATGTGTTTATCATTCAGGGAACCGGTCGTCGTCGCTGGCGCGTGGGTGAGAAGTTGCAGATGAAGCAGCACTGCCCGCATCCGGACCTGCTGCAGGTCGATCCTTTTGAAGCCATCATCGATGAAGAACTGGAGCCGGGCGATATTCTCTACATTCCGCCAGGATTCCCGCATGAAGGCTATGCGCTGGAAAACGCGATGAACTATTCCGTCGGTTTCCGCGCGCCAAACACCCGTGAACTGATCAGCGGGTTTGCCGACTACGTCCTGCAACGTGAGCTGGGCAGTACTTATTACAGCGACCCGGACATGCCGTCACGTGAGCATCCTGCTGACGTCCTGCCGCAGGAGATGGACAAACTACGCACTATGATGCTGGATCTGATTAATCAGCCGGAGCATTTTAAACAGTGGTTTGGCGAGTTTATCTCCCAGTCGCGTCATGAACTGGATATTGCGCCACCGGAGCCGCCATATCAGCCTGATGAAATCTACGATGCCCTGAAACAAGGCGATGTGCTGGTGCGTCTGGGGGGGTTACGGGTACTGCGTGTGGGGGATGACGTTTATGCCAACGGCGAGAGAATTGATTCTCCGCACCGTCCGGCGCTGGAAGCCCTTGCCAGCCATATCGTGCTGACAGCAGAGAACTTTGGTGACGCGCTGGAAGATCCATCGTTCCTCGCGATGCTGGCAGCCCTGGTTAACAGCGGGTACTGGTTCTTCGAAGGGTAGCATTGAAACGATGCCGGATGGCGGCGCTAACGCGTCTTATCCGGCCTACGGTTCACATGTCCTGTAGGCCAGATAAGCGTCGCGTCAGCCGGCATCAACCACGCTACGACCGCTTCGCCGTTAATTCGGCAATCCGCACAATCACCTGCACCGCTTTTTCCATCCCTTCCAGCGTCACAAACTCATGCTTGCCATGATAGTTGTAGCCGCCGGTGAACAGATTCGGGCACGGTAATCCCATGAAAGAGAGCTGTGCGCCGTCGGTACCGCCGCGAATCGGCTTCATATCTGGTTGAATATCGCAGTCACGCATCGCCTGCTGTGCGATATCCAGAACATGCGGATGCTCAACCACTTTTTCGCGCATATTGTAATAACTGTCTTCAATCACCAGTTCAATATAGCAATCCGGATGCAGCCCCTTCCCGACCTTCCTGGCAATCTCCATCATCTTACGTTTGCGCGCTTCAAACTGTTTGCGGTCGAAGTCGCGAATGATGTAGTGCATATCGGCGCGATCCACGGTGCCTTTCATGCTCGCCAGATGGTAGAAGCCCTCATATCCTTCGGTCATTTCCGGGCTTTCATCCGCAGGAACCTCGGCGTGAATGCGCGCCGCCAGCGATAATGCGTTGACCATCACGCCTTTTGCCGTCCCCGGATGCACGTTATTGCCGACGATTTTGATATTCACCGAAGCGGCATTGAAGTTCTCAAACTCAAGTTCACCCACGCCGCCGCCGTCGACGGTATAGGCCCATTTGGCGTCAAAGGCTGCTACATCAAAGTGTTTCGCCCCTTTGCCCACCTCTTCGTCCGGTGTAAAAGCGACGCGAATATCGCCATGTGGAATATTTTTATGCTTCAGTACCGCCAGCGCGGTCATGATTTCCGCCACACCCGCTTTGTCGTCCGCCCCCAGCAGCGTTTTGCCGTCGGTGGTGATCAGCGTTTGACCAAGCAACTGATGCAGCACCGGGAACATCACCGGCGACAACACTTCATCGCCAATGCCCAGCGCGATATCACCGCCGCGATAGTTCTCCACGATCTGCGGATTCACGTGCTTACCGCTGAAATCCGGTGAGGTATCCACATGGGAAATGAAGCCAATAGCAGGGATATCGCCAGGGACATTCGCCGGCAACGTTGCCATCAGCGTCCCTTTGTCACTTAATGTCACATTGACCAGATCCATCTCTTCGAGCTGCTGTTTGAGCAAATTTAATAACTTCCACTGTCCCTCGGTACTGGGAACCTGTCTCACACCCGCTTTCGATTGGGTATCCAATGAAACGTAGTGTAAAAAACGCTCAAGTAGTTTATCCATGCAGTCACCCTCACTATTTGTGACAACATTATCAGTAAGCCACAAAAGACAAATATTGCGTCAGGTCACTTTTATCCCCGCAAACGAGAATATTTCGCTTCCGGACCCCTTTATTCAGGAAATATATCCACAAAAGCGTACAGGATGCATCGCGGCGGCAAGCGCATGAATCCCCCAGGCGCGAACAAACCGTACGTGACTGGGGTATGTGAGTGCAGCCTACAAACAGGCAGTCTGAAGGATGAAGTGTAGAGTAATTAGCAACAAACATTGGCGATGACAACGGTTTGCCGTAGAATTACGGCCCTCATTAAGAGTCACCAAGGTGGTCAACCACAAACCCCGCATCGGTCAGCCATCCGTTGCGTCTACATGGGACAGAGTAAAAAATTGAATAAACAACCGCGTTCGCTTTCACCGCTGGTTCTTTTGTCAGGTATCAGCAAAAGCTTCGATGGAAAAGAGGTCATTTCTGAACTGGATTTGACAATCAATAATGGCGAGTTCCTCACGCTGCTTGGCCCTTCTGGCTGCGGTAAAACAACCGTTTTGCGCCTGATTGCCGGTCTGGAAACCGTAGATTCCGGGCACATCATGCTCGATAACGAGGATATCACTCACGTACCGGCAGAAAACCGTTATGTGAATACCGTCTTTCAAAGCTATGCGCTATTCCCCCACATGACTGTTTTTGAAAATGTGGCCTTCGGTTTGCGTATGCAGAAAACCCCTGCAGCCGACATCACGCCACGCGTACTGGAAGCCCTGCGGATGGTGCAACTGGAAGAGTTTGCCCAGCGTAAACCACATCAACTTTCCGGCGGCCAACAGCAGCGCGTAGCGATTGCCCGTGCGGTGGTCAATAAACCCCGCCTGTTGCTGCTGGATGAATCCCTCTCCGCGCTGGACTATAAGCTGCGAAAGCAGATGCAGAACGAACTGAAAGCCTTGCAGCGTAAGCTCGGCATCACGTTCGTGTTCGTGACGCACGATCAGGAAGAAGCCCTGACCATGTCCGATCGCATCGTCGTGATGCGCGATGGGCGCATCGAACAAGACGGCACGCCGCGTGAAATTTACGAAGAGCCGAAAAACCTGTTCGTCGCCGGATTCATTGGCGAAATCAATATGTTTAACGCCACGGTGATCGAGCGTCTGGACGAACAGCGCGTTCGTGCTAACGTCGAAGGCCGTGAATGCAATATCTACGTCAACTTCTCCGTTGAGCCAGGACAGAAACTGCACGTTCTGTTACGCCCGGAAGATTTGCGCGTGGATGAAATCAACGATGACAACCACATTGACGGCCTGATCGGCTATGTCCGTGAACGTAACTATAAAGGTATGACGCTGGAGTCGGTGGTTGAACTGGAAAATGGCAAGATGGTGATGGTCAGCGAATTCTTCAACGAAGATGACCCGGACTTTGACCACTCTCTCGACCAGAAAATGGCCATTAACTGGGTAGAAAGCTGGGAGGTCGTACTGGCTGATGAAGAACACAAGTAAATTCCAGAATGTGGTGATTGTCACTATCGTCGGTTGGCTTGTGTTGTTTGTCTTTCTGCCCAACCTGATGATCATTGGCACCAGCTTTTTGACCCGCGACGATGCCAGCTTCGTCAAAATGGTCTTTACGCTGGACAACTACGCGCGCCTGCTCGATCCGCTCTATTTTGAAGTGCTGTTGCACTCGTTGAATATGGCGCTGATCGCCACCCTCGCCTGCCTCGTGCTCGGCTATCCATTTGCCTGGTTTCTGGCGCGACTGCCAGAGAAAGTCCGCCCACTGCTGCTGTTTCTGCTGATTGTTCCCTTCTGGACCAACTCGCTGATCCGCATCTACGGGCTGAAAATTTTCCTTAGCACCAAGGGCTATCTGAACGAGTTTCTGCTTTGGCTCGGGGTGATCGATACGCCGATGCGCATTATGTTTACCCCGAGCGCAGTCATTATTGGTCTTGTGTATATCCTGCTGCCGTTTATGGTGATGCCACTGTATTCCAGCATTGAAAAACTCGACAGACCGTTGCTGGAAGCGGCAAAAGATCTGGGTGCCAGTAAATTGCAGACCTTTATTCGGATCATCATTCCGCTGACCATGCCAGGGATTATTGCGGGCTGCCTGCTGGTAATGCTGCCCGCGATGGGACTGTTCTACGTCTCCGATCTGATGGGCGGCGCGAAAAACCTGCTGATCGGTAACGTAATTAAAGTTCAGTTCCTCAATATCCGCGACTGGCCGTTTGGTGCCGCAACCAGCATTACCCTGACGATTGTGATGGGCCTGATGCTGCTGGTTTACTGGCGCGCCTCCCGATTGCTGAACAAAAAGGGAGAACTCGAATGATCGGTCGTCTGCTTCGCGGCGGTTTTATGACCGCCATCTACGCATACCTGTATATTCCGATCATTATTTTGATTGTGAACTCCTTTAACAGCTCGCGCTTTGGCATTAACTGGCAGGGCTTTACCACCAAATGGTATGGCCTGCTGATGAACAACGATAGCCTGCTGCAGGCGGCGCAACATTCGCTGACGATGGCGATTTTTTCCGCAACGTTCGCCACCGCTATCGGGTCGCTAACGGCCGTGGCGCTGTATCGCTACCGTTTTCGCGGCAAGCCGTTCGTCAGCGGGATGCTGTTTGTGGTCATGATGTCGCCGGATATCGTGATGGCGATTTCACTGCTGGTGCTGTTTATGCTGCTGGGCATTCAGTTGGGCTTCTGGTCACTACTGTTCTCACATATCACCTTCTGCCTGCCTTTCGTGGTTGTGACGGTCTATTCGCGGCTGAAGGGGTTTGACGTGCGGATGCTGGAAGCAGCAAAAGATCTGGGTGCCAGCGAAATGACTATCCTGCGTAAAATCATTCTGCCATTAGCGATGCCAGCAGTCGCCGCTGGCTGGTTGTTGAGCTTTACCCTGTCGATGGACGATGTGGTGGTTTCGTCGTTCGTCACCGGGCCGGGTTATGAAATTCTACCGTTGAAGATCTACTCAATGGTGAAAGTCGGCGTTTCACCGGAGGTGAATGCGCTGGCGACCATTCTGTTGGTGTTATCGCTGGTTCTGGTGATCGCCAGCCAACTTATTGCTCGTGATAAAACTAAAGTTCAGGGGACGTTAAAATGAAAAAATGGTCACGCCACCTGCTCGCGGCAGGCGCTCTCGTCATGGGAATCAGCGCTGCGCACGCGGACGACAGTAAAACACTCTATTTCTACAACTGGACCGAGTATGTTCCGCCAGGACTGCTGGAACAGTTCACTAAAGAGACCGGCATCAAGGTTATTTACTCGACCTACGAGTCGAATGAAACCATGTACGCCAAGCTCAAAACGTACAAAGACGGCGCATATGACCTGGTCGTGCCATCGACTTACTATGTCGATAAAATGCGTAAAGAAGGCATGATTCAGAAGATTGATAAGTCGAAGTTATCCAACTTCAACAATCTCGATCCAGAGATGCTGAACAAGCCGTTCGATCCCAACAACGACTACTCCATTCCGTACATCTGGGGCGCGACGGCCATTGGCGTGAACAGCGACAGCATCGATCCGAAAACCGTCACCCGTTGGGCTGACCTGTGGAAACCGGAATACAAAGGCAGTCTGCTGCTGACCGACGATGCGCGCGAAGTGTTCCAGATGGCGCTGCGTAAACTGGGCTATTCCGGCAACACCACCGATCCTAAAGAGATTGAAGCAGCCTATAACGAGCTGAAAAAGCTGATGCCTAACGTTGCCGCGTTTAACTCTGACAACCCGGCGAATCCATATATGGAAGGCGAAGTGAATCTGGGGATGGTGTGGAACGGCTCTGCCTTCGTCGCCCGTCAGGCCGGTACGCCGCTGGAAGTGGTCTGGCCGAAAGAAGGCGGGATCTTCTGGATGGACAGCCTTTCGATTCCGGCAAACGCCAAAAACAAAGAAGGCGCGCTGAAGTTGATCAACTTCCTGCTGCGCCCGGACGTGGCGAAGGAAGTGGCGGAAACCATCGGCTATCCGACGCCAAACCTGGCGGCACGTAAGCTGTTAAGCCCGGAAATCGCCAACGATAAATCACTCTATCCGGATGCAGAAACCATCAGCAAAGGCGAATGGCAGAACGATGTAGGCTCCGCCAGCACAATTTACGAAGAGTATTATCAGAAGCTAAAAGCAGGACGCTAATCCAGCAAAAGGCCCGGAAAATCCGGGCCTTTTTATTACAAACCTTTCAATAACTTCTCCACAAACTCAGGTACAACCTGGCTTGCCGGACCGTAATATTTCTCTTCAAACTCACTGCCGACCTGGCTTGGTTCCAGATTCAGCTCAACCGTATGCGCGCCATGCAGCTTCGCTTCGTGGACAAAACCAGCCGCCGGATAAACGTGTCCGGAGGTGCCGATGGCGATAAAAACGTCCGCCATGGCCAGCGCCATATAGATTTCATCCATCCCGAGCGGCATCTCACCAAACCACACCACGTGCGGACGCAGCGGCGCAGGAAACTGGCAGCAGTGACATTTATCTTCCGGCGTCACATCGCCCGTCCACTCCAGAATTTGTCCGCTCTGCGAGCAGTGCACTTTCAACAGCTCGCCATGCATATGGATGATGTTCTGGTTACCCGCCCGCTCATGCAAGTTATCGATATTCTGTGTCACCAGCAAAAAGCGGTCGCCCAATGCCTCTTCCAGCTTTGCCAGCGCGATGTGCGCCGGATTAGGCTGGATTTCAGGCTGCTGCAATTGCCGACGGCGGGCATTATAGAATGACTGCACCAGCGCGGGATTACGGGCAAAGCCTTCCGGCGTCGCCACATCTTCAACCCGGTGTTCTTCCCACAGTCCATCAGCGGCGCGGAAGGTACGAATACCAGACTCCGCGGAGATCCCTGCCCCTGTAAGCACCAAAACTCTTGGTTTTTCCATCACTTCCGGTACCACTCTGTCTCTGAAAAAGATCCGTTGACGAAGGCGTTCGCGCAGATGGCGTTTGTTTTTCCGAAATCGACTTAACCGATGACCCCGACGCGACAGCATAGCAACCTCTTTTGATTAATCGGTAAGATGTAAGAAGGCAGCACCACGCATCCCACCGGCATCACCATGTCGTGCTCGCTCAATGCGGGGCACTCGTGCTACAGGCAGCAGATGACGCGGCAGTCTGTCCGCCAGATCGGTGGTAATGGCGGTAAAATTCGACAATCCGCCACCGATGACGACCAGATCCGGGTCGACAATGGTCAGGATATTTCCCAGACACACCGCCAGCAAATCCAGATAACGCTCAACATGCGCCCGCGCCTGTTCATCGCCTTGCTCCCACAGTGAAATGATTTCAGGCGCCTGTAACGGTTGATGATAATAATGCTGATACAACCAGGCAAACCCTCGCCCGGACAGATAATTTTCAATACAACCGAGTTGACCGCAGCCACAGCGGCGCAACGGGAAATCGAGCCCCATCAGGGTGAGCGCATCGACCGGCAGACGCATATGACCAAACTCGCCGGTAATGTAACTGCGCCCGGTAATCGGTTTTCCGTTGAGGATTAAACCGCCTCCCACCCCGGTGCCCAGAATCAGGCCCATCACCAGCGGATAGCGGGTGAATTCATCATCCCAGGCTTCAGACAAGGCAAAACAGTTTGCATCGTTGTCGAGACGAACGTCGCGATCAAGGCGCGCGCTAAGATCGGCGCGCAGGGGTTTGCCACTGGCAGCAGGGACATTCGCGGCATACAGCGTGCCATCGTCGGTTGCCGGCATTCCGGGGATACCAATGCCCACCGAACCTTTCACGCCAAAACGCTGGTCGGCTTCCGCCACCAGCCCGCAAACGGCCTCTAAAAAAGCGTCATAGCTTTCGCGCGGCGTGGGAACTCGCTTTTCCCACTGTAATTTCCGCTCGTTGTCAAAGACGCCTAGCGCAATTTTTGTCCCACCAATATCAAACCCGTAATACATTGCCGCTCCTTGTTTTATACACTTCATCCTTCAGGTGGCCGCTGTTCTGGTCACAGGGAGGTTGTTGTGTATCTCTCACGCAATTATGGTTACTGGCCGCTAAGTACTCTTGCAGGATCGATGTTACTGGCGCGCCGCGCCGGATACCAACTCGCCAACAAACTCAGCAACAGTGCGGTGACCAGCACATAAATCACATCCAGCCAGTGCAATTCGGATGGCAGGAAGTCGATAAAATAGATATCCCCGGAAAGGAACTGATGGCCGATCAGCGTTTCGATGCCGTTAATGATTGGCGTTAGCTGTAGCGAAACCACCACACCAATGACCATGCCGATCAGGCTGCCGAACAGTCCTGCCAGCAAACCGTACCAGACAAAAATGGCGCGGATCAGGCCATCTTTCGCCCCCAGCGTTCTTAATACCGCAATATCGCCACTCTTGTCTTTTACCGCCATCACTAATGTTGAGACAATGTTAAAACAGGCGACACCGATCACCAGCACCATCGCCAGATACATAATGGCGCGAATCATCTGGATATCGCGGTACATATAGCCATAGGTGCCAATCCAGCTCTTGATGTAAACATAGCTGTTGGTCACTTCACCAGCATCACGCACCAGTTTGTTAGCGTTGAAAACGTCGTTGACCTTCAGCGCAATGCCGGAAACCGTGTTGTTCATCTCCAGATACTGCTGGGCATCGGCCATCGGGATCATCGCGAAGCTGTGATCCAGTTGACCGCTTAACTGCAAAATGCCAGCAACGTGTAGCCGCACGCGTTTCGGCTGCATCAGCTTATGATCGGCATTTGAATTGGGGATCATGATGGAGACCCAGTCCCCCTGCTTCACCTTCAGCGCGTCTGCAACGCCCTTACCGATAATGATTTGTTGTTCACCAGCTTTAAAATCAGCCCAGGCGTTATTCTGCACAAACGAGGGCAGCGCGCTCAAACGCTGTTCCTGCTGCGGATCCACGCCTTTTACCTGAATAGCGCGCAAATTCGCCCCGCTCTCCACCAGTCCGGTAAAGTTGATGTACGGCGCCGCGGCGGTAATACCCGGCACCTTTTGTACCTTCTCCAGCGCGTCGCGCCAGTTGGTCCACGGTTGATTAACCGCCTCAATCTCGCCGTGCGGCACCACAGCCAGAATACGGTTGTTCAGCTCACGCTCGAAGCCGTTCATCGCGCTCAGGCCGACGATCAGAACCGCCACCCCCAGCGCGATACCGATAGTCGAGATCACCGAAATCAGCGATACCATACCGCTGCGCCGCCGTCCCCGGCTAAAGCGCAGACCGATTAATAACGATAAAGGCGAGGCCATTACTCCGCCCCCATCAGGCTCAGTTCTGCCGTCAGGCGTCCGTCACGCATTTCCAGTTGGCGACTCATGCGCTTCGCCAGTTGCAGATCGTGGGTGACGACCAGAAACGCGGTGCCCTGCGAGCGGTTCAATTCGCCCAGAAGCTGGAAGATGCTGTCGGCGTTGCGCGCATCCAGATTACCCGTTGGTTCATCCGCCAGCACCAGTCGCGGGTTGTTGACCAGCGCGCGGGCAATCGCCACACGCTGACGCTCACCGCCGGAGAGTTCAGACGGACGATGGCTGGCACGATGATCCAGCCCTACTGCTTTCAGCATTTCACGCGCTCGTGCGTTAATTTCAGCCGGTTTGTGTTTGCCAATCAGCAGCGGCATCGCCACGTTTTCCAGCGCGGTGAAATCCGGCAGCAGGTGGTGGAACTGATAAATAAAGCCGAGCTTCTGATTACGCAGCTCCGCTTTCGCCGCCGACGACAGTTTACTCATCGGCTGACCGCTAAAAATGACATCGCCGGAGGTCGGGGTATCCAGCCCGCCCAGCAGGTGCAACAACGTACTTTTGCCGGAGCCGGAGCTGCCGACAATCGCCATCATTTCGCCTTCGCCCACGCTGAAGCTGACATCGTGCAACACGTCGGTTTGCACGGAACCTTCCTGATAGCGTTTGCACAGTTTGTCGCATTGCAACAGGATCTTATTCATAACGTAAAGCCTCAGCGGGTTGAGTGGCGGCAGCGCGCCAGGAAGGATAAAGCGTGGAAAGTAGCGCGATGGCCATTGCCACCAGCGCAATGACGATGACCTGCAGCGGCTCGATCGCCACCGGCAGCGCCGCACCATCCAGCAGGATACCGATCACCGGCATCAGGGTATTGAGCTGACTGGCCAACAGCGCACCCAGCGCGGCACCCAGCAGTGCGCCAATAATCCCGGCGCTGGCCCCCTGCACCATAAAGACCATCATGATCTGTCGCGGCGTCAGCCCCTGCGTTTGCAAAATAGCCACTTCTCCCTGCTTCTCCATCACCATCAGACCCAACGAGGTAATAATATTGAACGCGGCAACCGCTACGATCAGGCTCAACAGCAGCCCCATCATGTTCTTTTCCATCCGCACGGCCTGGAACAGCTCGCCTTTACGCTCGCGCCAGTCCTGCCATCTCGTCCCTTCCGGCAACGTCTGCTGACTGAGCGAGTCCACCTTCAGCGGCTCATTCAGCCACAAACGCCAACCGGTGATATTCCCGGCCGGGTAGCGCATGATGCGCGAGGCGTCCTGAATATTGGTCAACATCTGGTAACCATCGACTTCGCTGTTCGCTGCAAAGGTGCCGATCACGGTAAACAGACGCTGGCTTGGCAGACGGCCCATCGGCGTGAACTGACTGGCAGACGGCACCATCACGCGGATCTGATCGCCACGATTGACCCCCAACTGGCCTGCGAGCTGCTCACCAAGGATGACATTATACTTGCCTGGCTGCAGATCGGTTTGCTTCACATTGACCAGATACGGCGTAAGCGGATCTTTTTGTGCCGGGTCGATACCCAACATCACCCCGACCGCCACGCTGCGCGCGCTTTGCAGCACGACATCGCCGGTTGTCAGCAGCGCAATACGATTGACACCGTTCAGTTTTACAGCGCTTTCCGGCAGTTGCTGTGGATTCAGAGAGCCTTGTTCCGCAGAAAGGATGGCCTGGGGCATCAACCCCAGGATGTTATTTTGCAGTTCACGTTCAAAACCGTTCATCACTGACAAAACCGTGACCAACGCCATCACCCCAAGGGTAATGCCGATGGTGGAAAGCCAGGAGACAAAGCGACCGAAGCGATCTGCTGCACGCCCGCGCATGTAACGCAGGCCGATGAATAGAGCGACAGGTTGGTACATGAAATCCGTCTGGTTGCTGTTAGCAAAGTCACGAGTATATAAGCGAAAGCCGCATGGGTAAACGCCTGAACCGTAAGTGTTCGTCAGTACACAGATGAAAGGGATCCACCGCGTGACAAGCGCAGGATACCGTCCTCGCTGACCCTGATCCTTTTCTTAAAAAAATCAAAAACAGAATGTTACGCATTACAGCGCCAGAGTCACCCCGCAGGATCACAGGCTATGTTGAATAACGCGAGCGCACTGTCCTGATGAAAAAGAAAGAACTATGGATTAATAAAATCAAAGGGTTATGTATCTGTCTGGTCGTCATCTATCACTCAGTCATCACCTTTTACCCGCATCTGACCCACTTCCAGTTGTCCCTTTCACAGCTGCTGTCGAAATGCTGGGTTTACTTTAATCTCTATCTCGCCCCGTTTCGCATGCCGGTATTTTTCTTTATCTCGGGCTTTTTGATTCGCCGCTATATCGACAGCGTGAGCTGGAAAGAAAGCGTTAATAAGCGAATCTGGAGTATTTTCTGGGTGCTGGCGCTGTGGGGAGTGGTCCAGTGGCTGGCGCTCAACGCCCTGAACAACTGGCTGGCACCGTCACGCGATCTGCTTCATGCGTCCAACGCCGCTTACGCCAGTTCCGTTAGCCAGTTCCTTCACGGCATGCTGACTGCCAGCACCAGCCTGTGGTATCTGTATGCGCTCATTGTCTATTTCATAGTCTGTAAAGTGTTCAGCCGCTGGGCCGTGCCGCTGTTCGCCCTGTTTGTTGTACTGAGCGTGACGGTCAACTTTGCTGCCACCCCGTGGTGGGGAATGAACAGTGTGATCCGCAACCTGCCGTATTACAGCCTTGGCGCCTGGTTTGGCGTCCCGCTGATGGCAGGGATTAAAGAAGTGCCGTTGCGCCGATATGCGCTGCCCTGCGCAGCTGCCTTCGTGCTGGCTATCGCCGCATGGCTGTTTAACGTCTCATTGCTGCTGTCGTTGGTCTCTATTGTGCTGATCATGAAGCTGTTTTATCAGTATGAGCAGCGCTTCGGTATGCGTGAATCCAGTCTGCTTAACGTGCTCGGTTCGAATACTATCGCGATTTAAACCACGCATCGCATTCTGGTCGAGGCGTTCAGCCTGCAGCTGATCCCACAAATCAATGCCGCCGTCTGGAC
>NZ_JBFWLF010000086.1:0-15004 GCF_050252275.1 Citrobacter sp.
CCTGAAGGAACGTTGAAGACGACGACGTTGATAGGCCGGGTGTGTAAGCGCAGCGATGCGTTGAGCTAACCGGTACTAATGAACCGTGAGGCTTAACCTTACAACGCCGAAGATGTTTTGGCGGATTGAGAGAAAATTTTCAGCGTGATTACAGATTAGATTAACCGGCGAAAGGCGGGTTAATAAACAGAATTTGCCTGGCGGCTGTAGCGCGGTGGTCCCACCTGACCCCATGCCGAACTCAGAAGTGAAACGCCGTAGCGCCGATGGTAGTGTGGGGTCTCCCCATGCGAGAGTAGGGAACTGCCAGGCATCAAACAAGTGAAGAGCCCATCCTGACGGATGGGCTTTTTGCGTTTCTGCGCTGCAAATTTGGAGTGTGGCTTTGCCTTATCCGGCCTGCTGTCAGGGCGAGGCTCCGTGGTTAACGGACACGACCGTCCAGAATAGTCGAACCTCTGCGCGCGCCGTCACGATGAATCTCATCAACTGATCCCTGCGCTTACTCCTAAATTCTTTCCCTGCTAATTAAAACCGCGATCGCTGTCACACAACAACATATAACAATTGTATAACATTTCTTTTACTAAAAAAGACAGCAAACACAACCGGATCTTTGGCAGGAGTACAACTTTAATGACTGAAAGCAGTGTAACTGCGAACGGGTCACTGACTGATAGTGATACCCGTCGTCGCATATGGGCAATTGTAGGCGCGTCATCCGGAAATCTGGTTGAATGGTTTGATTTCTATGTCTACTCGTTTTGCTCGCTCTATTTTGCCCACATCTTCTTTCCTTCCGGAAACACGACAACGCAGCTACTACAAACCGCAGGCGTTTTTGCGGCCGGGTTTTTAATGCGTCCGATTGGTGGTTGGCTATTCGGTCGTATCGCCGATAAACATGGTCGTAAAAAATCCATGCTTTTGTCCGTTTGTATGATGTGTCTGGGATCGCTGGTGATCGCCTGCCTGCCAGGTTATGAAACCATTGGAACCTGGGCTCCGGCGCTGTTACTGCTGGCGCGTTTGTTCCAGGGATTATCTGTTGGTGGGGAGTATGGCACCAGCGCGACCTACATGAGTGAAGTTGCTGTCGAGGGCCGTAAGGGGTTTTACGCCTCTTTCCAGTACGTCACACTTATCGGTGGTCAACTGTTGGCGCTGCTGGTTGTGGTTGTCTTACAGCAGACTATGGAAGATTCAGCCCTCAGAGAGTGGGGCTGGCGTATTCCTTTCGCATTAGGCGCAGTACTGGCGATTGTGGCGCTCTGGTTACGTCGTCAACTGGATGAAACATCAAAGCAGGAAACGCGTGCGCTGAAAGAGGCGGGCTCGCTGAAAGGGTTATGGCGTAACCGTAGAGCGTTCATCATGGTGCTCGGGTTCACCGCGGCGGGATCGCTGTGCTTCTATACCTTCACTACCTATATGCAAAAGTATCTGGTAAACACCGCAGGTATGCATGCCAATGTGGCAAGCGGCATTATGACGGCGGCGCTATTTGTTTATATGCTTGTGCAGCCGCTGTTTGGTGCATTGTCAGATAAAATTGGCCGACGTACCTCCATGCTGTGTTTCGGTGCGCTGGCAACCCTGTTTACTGTCCCCATTTTGACCGCGCTTCAGAATGTGACTTCGCCGTATGCAGCATTTGGTCTGGTAATGTGCGCGCTGCTGATCGTCAGTTTCTACACCTCGATCAGCGGTATATTGAAAGCTGAAATGTTCCCGGCACAGGTTCGTGCATTAGGAGTGGGGCTTTCTTATGCCGTGGCGAATGCTCTGTTTGGTGGTTCGGCGGAATATGTGGCGCTGTCGCTGAAGTCTGTCGGTATGGAAACGTCGTTCTTTTGGTATGTCACCGTTATGTCGATCGTCGCATTTTTGGTTTCGCTGACGTTGCATCGTAAAGGGAAAGGTCTGCGCCTCTAGTGATGCGCCATTTGCCAGAGTGTATAGCCGGTCGTTGCACCGGCGACATCCCAGGCAAAGTCTTTCCAGCTCCAGCCGCTCCCTGCGGGGCGGCTATCCCAAAGCTCCTTTGACGCCCCCAGACTGACCGAGAACATAAACCCTATCATCGCACTGTGATCGCGGCTGATTCCCTGATGTTGCGCGTACTCATTACCTGCGGCTGAGAGCATCGCGGAAGCAATAAAGTGCTGTGCTTTGTCCTGCCCACTCCAGCTATCCTGCGCCATATGGCTACAGCCTGACAGAATAAAGGCGCTCAGAAGAAAAATAACGCGCACCATGCCCCCATAGAAAAAACCCCGTTCAGGACGGGGTTTCACTTTTACAGAATACGACTTATCAGCCTGTCGATTCGAATACGACGTAATCGACGGATCAGTTTGCGAACTTTTACCGGGTAATCGGCAATGCTCTGCAAGTCACGATAGTGCTTAACGACCGTGGTATGCGTACGAATTAGCGCCAGCTCTTTCTCGCGCTGTTCAGCCAGCTCTTGCTTAGGATCGTGGATCAAGATTGCATTTTCCAGATCCAGACGCCAGGCGCGCGGGTTGAGGTTGTTCCCGGTCAGCAGCATCCACTTGTCATCGATCCACATCCCTTTTAGATGGTAGGTATTGTCGTCATCTTTCCACAAGCGAACGACCAGTTGATCGGTATTGACGTAATACTGCAAACGACTCAGGAAACGACGCAGGTTAATCTCATAGAGATAGGGCAATGCGCCAATTATCTTAAATGGTTCATTTTCCGGGATATAAAAATCGTTGGCGGTTTTATCCCCCACAATGATCTCAACCTTCTTCCCTTCGCGCAGCAGTTGAATGATGTTGCGAACAAGAATTGCTGGCAGGTTGAAATAGGGGGTGCAAATCGTGAGCTTATGCTCTGCACAGGGCATAAGGTGGAAAATGGTTTTGTTCAGCAGGCTGGATTTCCCCAGACCGACCAATGGCGTCACGGACAGCTGTTCATTATCGGCATCGCCCTGGAAGTGATAAGCCGCGTCACGAAGCTCCTGGCGGTATAAACGAATGTCGTTTTTAATCTCCGGGCTTTTCGGACGCTGGGTATTATCCAGACGATTTACGCCACGACCGTTCATCAGGTTCTGGGTCACCCACTCGAACATGATGTCTGCCATTCTGGCGTTGCGGATTAGCTGATAGCGGTCATAGCGATATTTATCGTGCTGATGCAGATAGACATCGTTAAGACTGGCGCCGCTGTACAGGACGCTATCATCAATGATAAAGCCTTTAAAGTGCAGCACGCCGAGGGCTTCGCGGGTATTGATCGGCACACCGTATACCGGCACATCGACACCCGGATTTTCATGCGCCATTCGGCAATACCAGTCGGCGTTGGTATTGGATGCTGCCGCGCCAATACGTCCACGCTGCGCACGATGCCAGTCGACGAGTACCCGAACATCCAACTCAGGACGCTGCCGTTTCGCCTCGTAAAGCGCGCTAAGAATGCCTTTGCCACCGTCATCCTGTTCCAGATACAGGGCAATAATGCAAATGCGCTGCTTCGCGCTGGCTATCTTTTCCAGCAGGGTCTCCCTGAACCTGGCGGGAGCATAAAAGAAATCGACATCATCAACTGATTGAGAAATCTTAGGTAGTTGGGCAAGGTGTTGTTGATGTTTATTACGCTTAAATTTTGACAACATCACAGTGCATTTCTTCTCTGTTCATTGAAGGGTCCTCTGTGCTATGCAGACGACATAAGCGGGCAATGATAACACCGTCCCCGTTAAAGTGGTCAACATTTCCAGTACCTTACTCACGATTCCTCGGGCGGAGCCAGATCCAGCGACAGCCCGACGATTCCCTCTTCGAGCTGGATATCCACGCTAAACCCAAGCTTACGAGCCAGCGCGACCATGCCACGATTATTTGGCATCGTAATACCATTCAGCCTTCTCAGTCCGTGATCTCGTGTATAGGTAATCAATTTTTCCAGCAATCGACGACCCAATCCTAACCCTTTGAGATCGGAACGAACCAGTACGGCAAATTCCGCATCAATATTATCCGGATCGGAGATCGCTCGCGTCACACCCAGGATCTCTTCCGTTCGTTCTACGCGCCTCACCGCAACAAACGCCATTTCCCGATCGTAGTCGATTTGCGTCATGTTGGCTAAATCTTCATGAGTAAATTCATTGATCTCGCTGAAATAGCGGTAATAAAGATCTTCTTTGGTGACCTGGGAAATAAACTGCTGAAGTTGGGGTTCATCTTCTGGCAGGATAGGACGGAACAGACATTGCTCGCCATTTTTCATCTCCACCCACTCTTCCAGTTGATGCGGATAGGGGCGAATGGCAAGACGACTTTCGTTATCGCCCTCGAATGGGGCGATATCCAGCGTGACATCCAGGGCGGTAAACTCACCGGCGGAGGCCAGCAGCGGGTGAATATCCAGACGCTGGATCTCCGGGCAGTCGACAATCAGGTTTGAGACCTGAACCAGCAACTGACTTAACCCCGCGACATCCAACGGGCGCAGCGCACTGCGGCCACGGATCTTTTTATTCTTGATCGCCTGAATCACTAAATAACGCGCCAGGTTCATGTTTAGCGGCGGTAATGCCACCACGGCCTGCTCTTCAGGCCGCCACTCAACGCCGCCTTCACCCAACATAATCAATGGGCCAAATACGGGATCGTGCTCAACCACCACGCGCAGTTCCTGCGCTCCCGCACGGTTCGCCATACTCTGCACCAGCAGACCGTGGATCCGCGCCTGGGGCCAGGTCATTTTCACACGATCAATAATTGCATTGGCTGCCTGTTGAACTTCGTTTGCCGTACGCAGGTAGAGCATTACGCCCTGAACTTCAGATTTGTGCGGGATGTCCGGTGAACGCAGCTTCAGCGCGACCGGGTAGCCAATCTGTTCTGCAATATGGACGGCCTCGATGCTGTCGCCGGCAATCCAGGTCGGGAGCGTATGTAAGCCATAAGCCTGCAGGATCGGCTGAACCTCATGGGTATCGAGTGAAATTGCTCCATCGGCAATCGCCTGCTGAAGCAGATCATGCGCCTGGGCCGTGTTGGAGGTCAGATTGCTGGGCAGGGCCGGCGTTTCACGCAGCTGTTTCTGGTTGCGCCGGTATTCGACCATATGCATAAACGCAGTGATCGTCCCTTCCGGAGTACGATAGGTAGGGAGTCCGGCTTCACTGAACAGTCTACGGGCTTCCTGAGAGGAAAACTCGCCACACCAGTTGGTCAATAGCGAGACAAATTTTCCACGCGGGTGGTGCTTAACGGTTCCAATCAGCGTTTGTGCACACTCGGTGGCGGGGGCGGCGGCACTGGGGGAGTGAATCACCATCAGTGCGTCAAAGTCCTGGCTGGCGAGCAGAATGTCCAGCGTTCGGGTGTAATGTTCAATGCTGGCATCGTCACGCAGGTCCAGTGGGTTGGCGATCTCGACATGGGCAGGCAGAGCATCGCGCAGTTTCTGGCTGGTCTCTTCACTCAGCATGGCGAGCTTGCCGTTGCGGGACCAAAGTTGATCAAGCGCCAGCGCCGCAGGCGCGGCACCGTTACTGATGATCATCAGCCTGTCACCGCGCAGAGGACGCATATGGCTGAGCGTTTCCACTGCGGAAAAGAGCTCATGGGTATCTTTCACGCGCAGCAGACCGGCGCGTTGAATGGCGGCATCCCAGGCCGGATCCATTCCGGCGCTGGTATGCAATAACCGCTGCGCTGCCGGGCTGCGACCGCTCTTAATTACCAGAATGGGTTTGTTGCGCGCGGCGCTACGGGCGGCGGATACAAAGTGCCGGGCATCGCTGAGATGTTCGAGATAAAGCAAAATAGCGCTGGTTTTGCTGTCACGCGCCAGATAATCCAGCAGCTCATCGACATCAATATCCAGGCTGTCGCCGAGGGCAATGAAATAGGAAAAGCCCATTTCCCGCTGCTGTGCCCAGTCGAGAATGGTATTGGAAACCGCAGCGGACTGAGAAATAAAGGCCAGTTTGCCGCGCTTAATCGGGACCGGCGAGAAGCTGGCATTCAACCCCTGCCAGGGGGCCAGCAGGCCAAGACTGTTAGGGCCGAGCAGACGCATGTTGTAGCGTTGCGCACAGGTTAGCAGTTCTGCATGTTGCGCGCCTGGAGCCGAGAGAATAATGCAGGTTTTACAGCCTTTTTCCCCAAGCGCTTCCAGCAAGGCCAGATTACGGCTGGCATTGGTACACAGCACGGCAAGGTCGGGGGTGAAGGGCAGACTGGCAATATCGGGCCATGCCAGGACGCCCAGAACGGCTTTCCAGGCTGGGGTTACCGGCAAAACGGGACCGTTAAATCCTCCTGCCAGCAGGTTGCGCATCATCAGATATCCCGCCCGATTGGGCTTCATCGATGCCCCGATCACCGCGATCGATTTTGGTCGCAGAAGTGCTTCCAGTCCTCGCTGACTCATACCGGTTTCCCTTACACAGAAGTGACCGAATGATTCTAAACGCTTTCTGCTGATTCTGCTGTGATGCTTCCCTGATGTTGGGTTTTTCCTGCGAGGTAGCGCGTTTTAAAACGGGTAAAGTGCTCGCCGAGGCTGCTTGCTGCATCGGTATCACCGGCCAGATCCAACAGCGCAATGGCGACTTCAGCGGTACAGTACTGCCCTTCGGCATGGACTTCGCGCAGGTGATAGGCCGACAACCGCGACAGATCCACCGAGATCACGGGGAGAGAGTCGAGATACGGGCTTTTACGGAACATCTTACGCGCTTCCGGCCAGGTGCCGTCGAGCATAATAAACAGCGGAGGCTTACCTGTCGGTGGAGTGGAAATCACCACACGTTCAGCATCGGCATAGGAGGCGGGGAATACCACCATCGGCTGATACGCCGGGTTTTTCACCAGATCCAGCAAGGCCTGCGGTGGTTCTGTCCGCGACCACTGAAACGCGGCAGTATCCGGTAAAATATCGGCGATCAGACGCCCGGTATTGCTCGGTTTCATCGGTTCAGTATCAAACATCACCAGACAAAAACGGCTCGTTGCCTGAGAAGGCGACAGCGTCGCGCACAGGCAAAGTTTCAGCGGCAGCAAGCAGCGCTGGCAGCGACGAATACGATTGCCTCGGGCGAGAAAAGGGCGAGTGGCGCGCGCCAGACGTTCAGCGCGAAGCGTGAGAACAGCGTTTTCAGTCATAGAGAATGCGTTGAAAAACGCTATTGTCGCAGAGGTGAAAACGGGGCACAAGATGCGCCCCGCAGAGTTTACAGTGACTCGTTCAGCCAACTATCAAATGGCGCTTTGGGAACCGCGCCGTTCAGCATGTCGACAACCTGACCGTTTTTGAAGATCATAATGGTGGGAATACTACGGATACCAAAGCGTGCACTGAGCTCTCGTTCCGCTTCCGTGTTGATCTTCACGAAGCGAACTTTGCCGCTGCGTTCTTCGGCGACATCTTCAAAGATCGGGGCGAAGTTACGGCATGGGCCGCACCACGGTGCCCAGAAATCGATTACGACGGGCAGATCGTCTTTGAGCAGTTTATCCAGTGTTTCACCGGTCGCATTGATCACCTCCCCGTCGAACAGGTCGTGACCACAGCGTCCGCATTTTGCCGCATCCTCAACCCGATTGTCGGGAATGCGGTTGATGGCCTGGCAGCTGGTACAAACGGTATTCATAACTAACCTCTGGATGCGTCGGGGTATTGAACGGCAGAGACGCCGGTATGTTTCTAATATGTTACATATTATCGATGAGACTGTTTTAAACGACAATCTGTTTTATTCAATGAGTACAATAGTCATAAGCTTTTAAATGAAATAATGGCTAACCTGGCGCACATCGGGTAATCTGCGCGCTTCGCGCAGCGCTGGTGGAGAAAAGCATGAACGATGAATTGAAAAACAAAAGCGGCAAGGTCAAAGTGATGTATGTCCGCAGTGATGATGATTCTGATAAACGTACCCATAACCCGCGTACCGGGAAAGGTGGCGGGCGTCCAGGAAAATCTCGTGCCGACGGTGGCCGTCGCCCCGCCCGCGATGAAAGAACCCCTCCGAGCCGCGATCGCAAGCGTGAAGACTCACCGTGGCGGACCGTGTCCCGCGCGCCGGGTGATGAAACGCCTGAAAAAGCCGATCACGGTGGTATCAGCGGTAAAAGCTTTATCGATCCTGAAGTCTTACGTCGTCAACGTGCAGAAGAGACCCGCGTTTACGGTGAAAATGCCTGTCAGGCCCTGTTCCAGAGTCGTCCGGACGCGATTGTCCGCGCCTGGTTCATTCAGAGCGTCACGCCGCGCTTCAAAGAAGCATTACGCTGGATGGCGGCAAACCGCAAAGCGTACCATGTGGTTGATGAAGCGGAACTGGCGAAAGCTTCAGGTACCGAACATCACGGCGGTGTCTGCTTCCTGATTAAAAAACGTAACGGCACGACGGTGAAACAGTGGGTAAGCCAGGCGGGCGCGCAGGACTGTGTGTTAGCGCTGGAAGCTATTTCTAACCCGCACAACCTCGGTGGCATGATGCGTAGCTGCGCGCACTTCGGTGTGAAAGGCGTAGTGGTGCAGGATGCGGCGCTGCTGGAGTCCGGTGCGGCGATTCGTACCGCAGAAGGTGGTGCCGAACACGTTCAGCCGATTACCGGCGACAGCATCGTTGATGTGTTGGATGATTTCCGTCAGGCGGGTTACGCCGTGGTGACAACGTCCAGCGAACGCGGTAAGCCGCTGTTTAAAACTGAACTGCCAGAGAAAATCGTCCTGGTGTTAGGTCAGGACGTTGACGGTTTGCCGGATGCGGCGCGCGATGCCAGCGATCTGTGCGTTAAAATCGACGGTACGGGTAATGTTGAAAGCCTGAACGTCTCGGTGGCAACCGGTGTGCTGCTTGCCGAATGGTGGCGTCAGAACAAAGCCTGATGGAAAAATGCCAGCGATTCGCTGGCATTTTTTTACTCGCTCTCCGCCGGTAAAACGGGCATCCAGTCAATCGGCTTCTCGCCGCGTTGTTCCAGCCACTGATTCGCCAACACAAAATGGTTACAGCCAAAAAATCCACGATGCGCCGAGAGCGGTGAAGGATGAGGCGCTTTCAGGACATGATGACGTTTTTGATCAATGATCGCGCCTTTCTTCTGCGCATGAGAGCCCCAGAGCAGAAAAACCACCCCTTCACGATGTTGATTAATCAGGCCGATTACTTTATCGGTGAACGTTTCCCATCCCAGACTGGCATGAGAGTGCGCCTGACCCGCCCGCACGGTTAATACCGTATTAAGCAGCAGAACGCCCTGATGCGCCCAGCTTTCCAGATAACCGTGGGCAGGACGAGTGAAACCGGGGATCGACCCCTCCAGTTCCTTATACATGTTCAGCAGCGAAGGAGGAGTAGCAATACCGGGGCGGACAGAAAACGCCAGACCATGCGCCTGCCCGGGACCGTGGTAGGGATCCTGTCCAAGGATCACGACCTTGACATCACCCAGTTCGGTGAAGCGAAACGCATTAAACACATCTTTCTGCGGCGGATAAACCGTGATCCCGGACTGACGCTCTCCGGCGACGGTATGCAGCGTATTGATAAAGTAGGGCTGCTGTTTCTCTTCAGCCAGCACATCGTGCCAGGTTAATTCAGTGGCCATCTCGCTCTCCTGCGAATTCTCAATCGTCATAGCTTAACTGCTTCTTTCGACGGCGCAAAATTCTCTCCGCGATGATGTGCGCTATGCACTTAATAAAGTTGAAAATTTGTGTAAAAAGTTTATGTCTTCACATGGTGTAAGTTGATGTAAAACAATAAAATCATCTCATCTCCCTATTCTGTATGTGGATTTTATTGATTTAAATCAATGAATCGAGGGTGTCAGGGGGGTATATATACACTCAAGCAACAATGGTTTTACCAATTGGCCGCGAGCCGGCCAACCCTAATCAAATACTTTGCCGGGGAGGCATCACAATGATTACAGGTATCCAGATTACTAAAGCCGCTAATGACGATCTGCTGAATTCCTTCTGGCTGCTGGACAGCGAAAAAGGCGAAGCGCGTTGCATCGCAGCGAAAGCCGGTTTTGCCGAAGATGAAGTGGTAGCGGTCAGCAAACTGGGTGAAATTGAGTACCGCGAAATTCCGATGGAAGTGAAACCGGAAGTTCGTGTGGAAGGTGGCCAGCACCTGAACGTTAACGTTTTGCGTCGTGAAACGCTGGAAGATGCGGTTAAGCATCCGGAAAAATACCCGCAGCTGACTATCCGTGTTTCGGGTTATGCCGTGCGCTTTAACTCACTGACGCCGGAACAGCAGCGCGACGTTATCGCTCGTACCTTTACTGAAAGCCTGTAAGGCTTAACGTTTAAATAAAAACGCCGGGAAATCCCGGCGTTTTTTTACTCTTCGTTTGACTCCTGCGGCGTCGTTGCCGCACTCGGCTTACGACGTTTACCAATGTTCCTGGTATCGCGATGGCGTTTCTTCACGCGTGGTTTCTCTTTGTCTTTCTCTTTTTTCTTCTCTTCACGTTTCGCGAGTGCTTTTTTCGACGGTTTGCCCGTCATCTTTTCGCTCGGAGCGCGTGAGGTTGGGCGCAACTCATCAATCACCCTGGATTTCAGCGGTTCTTCAATGTAGCGACCAATTTTCAGCAGCAGCAGATGATCGTGCGCTTCGACCAGCGAGATTGCGGTGCCCTTGCGACCGGCGCGGCCGGTACGGCCAATGCGGTGCAGATAGGTGTCTCCGCTACGCGGCATGTCGAAGTTAATCACGTGGCTGACGTCAGGAATATCGATCCCGCGTGCGGCAACATCGGTGGCGACCAACACGTTAACGCGACCGTCAGTAAGACGCTTAATGCCTTCGTTACGCTTGATCTGCGCCATCTCACCTTCGAGATAGCAGTTGTTGATCCCCGCCAGACGCAGCTTTTCAGCCAGTTCGTGCACGCGCTCGCGTTTGCGGACAAACACAATGGTACGGGTGGCGTCGTCTTGCTTCAGCAGGTGCTTCAGCAGTTCGAATTTATGTTCGACGTTATCCGCGCGGTAATACCACTGGTGGATCTTCTTACGTTCGCGGGTGGATGGCGTAGCGGAGACTTCGACCGGCTCTTCCAGCAGACGTTCGGCAAAATCTTTAATCGCATCGCCTTCCAGCGTGGCGGAGAACAGCATCGTCTGTTTGCGCCAGCGCGTTTCCCCGGCGATGTGCTCGATGTCCTGGGCAAAGCCCATATCCAGCATTCGGTCGGCTTCGTCGAGGATCAGCGTTTCGACGGCGCGGCAGTCAAAATTCTCTTCTTTAATATACTGCAGCAGACGTCCGGTGGTGGCGACCACGATATCCTGGTTTTCACTGAACACTTCGGCGTGGTTCATGTAGGCTACGCCGCCGGTAATTGTCGCGATATCCAGATGGGTGTTTTTGGCCAGTTCACGGGCATGATCGGCGACCTGCATCGCCAGTTCGCGAGTCGGAGTCAGGATCAAAATACGTGGTGGACCGGATTTTTTACGCGGGAAGTCGAGCAGGTGCTGCAACGCTGGCAGCAAATACGCCGCCGTTTTACCGGTGCCTGTCGGCGCAGAACCGAGTACGTCACGGCCTTCGAGTGCAGGCGGAATGGCGGCAGCCTGAATGGCGGTCGGGCGAGTGAAACCTTTTTCCTGGAGGGCATCCAGCAGGCTTTCATCGAGTTCAAGTTCGGAAAAAGTCGTTACAGTCATGTTCTACCTCTGTGTGGGGCGCTGATTATAGACGTTACGGCTGCAATCTTCATCTGTTTGTATGGATATCGCTTCTCAGGTATTGTTTTCACCAGGTGCTGTTGCCGTTTTTCCTGCAAGGTTTTTAATTCATGCCTCAGTCTACATCCGTCCTTCGTCGTAATGGATTTACTTTTAAACAGTTTTTTGTCGCGCACGATCGTTGTGCGATGAAAGTCGGAACAGATGGGATTCTGTTAGGGGCATGGGCACCGGTGGCGGGCGTAAAGCGGATCCTCGATATCGGTACCGGCAGCGGACTGTTGGCGCTGATGCTGGCGCAGCGTACTGATGAAAGCGTCACCGTTGATGCCGTTGAACTGGATAGCGATGCCGCCGCGCAGGCGCAAGAAAACGTTACCCAGTCGCCGTGGGCGGATCGGGTAACGGTGCAGGCGGAAGATGTCCAACATTGGGCGGCACGGCAGACCGTTAAATATGACCTTATCATCAGTAACCCGCCGTATTACGAGCAGGGCGTCGAGTGTGCTACACCGCAGCGGGAACAGGCGCGTTATACCACGATGCTGGATCATTCTGCGCTGTTAGCGACGGCGACGGGGCTAATCACGGAAGAGGGATTCTTGTGCGTTGTGTTGCCGGAAAATATCGGCAATACCTTCACGCAGCAAGCGTTAAATATGGGCTGGCATTTACGGCTACGCACCGACGTTGCTGAAACGGAGGCGCGGTTGCCGCATCGGGTGCTGCTGGCATTCTCCCCTAAGAAGGGGGAATGCTTTAGCGACAGGCTGGTGATTCGCGGGCCGGATCAGCGTTACTCCGAAGGTTATACGGCGCTGACCCAGGCATTTTATCTGTTCATGTGAGCCGTTAACGGCGAGAGCACAGACGGGCCAGATTCCTCCAGCAGTGCCGGATAATCGAGCGTGTAGTGCAGACCGCGGCTCTCTTTGCGCATCATCGCACAGCGCACAATCAGCTCGGCGACCTGAACCAGGTTGCGTAACTCCAGCAAATTATTCGAGACGCGGAAATGGGCGTAATATTCGTCGATCTCCTGTTGTAACATAGTGATACGACGCAGGGCCCGCTCCAGACGTTTGGTGGTGCGCACAATCCCCACGTAGTCCCACATAAACAGCCGCAGCTCATGCCAGTTATGCTGAATCACCACCAGTTCGTCAGGGTTGTCCACGCGACTTTCATCCCAGGCGGGCAGGGCGCTTACGCCACGGGCGTAAGGCATTCGTCTGTCGATATCTTCCGCTGCGGACCAGCCGTACACCAGACACTCCAGCAGCGAGTTTGAGGCCATCCGGTTCGCGCCGTGCAGGCCGGTGTAGCTCACTTCCCCGATCGCATACAGGCCGTCCACATCGGTACGACCAAAGTCGTCAACCATCACGCCGCCGCAGGTGTAGTGTGCTGCTGGCACGATGGGCACTGGTTCTTTGGTCAGGTCGATACCCAGCCCCAGCAGCTTTTCGTAAATCATCGGGAAATGCTGACGCACAAAGGCTTCTGGCTTATGGCTGATATCAAGGAACATACAGTCCGCACCGAGACGCTTCATTTCATGGTCGATAGCGCGGGCGACGATATCGCGCGGTGCCAGTTCCCCTCGCGCGTCAAAGTCTGGCATAAACCGTGTGCCGTCCGGGCGTTTGAGATGAGCACCTTCTCCGCGCAGCGCTTCGGTAAGCAGGAAATTACGTGCCTGGGGATGATACAGCGCGGTAGGGTGGAACTGATTAAATTCGAGATTCGCAACCCGGCATCCCGCACGCCAGGCCATCGCAATACCGTCGCCGGAGGAAATGTCCGGATTCGTTGTATATTGATACACCTTTGATGCGCCGCCGGTCGCCAGCACGACAGACTTCGCGTGACAGGTTTCCACCGCCTCTTTATTCCGGTTCCAGACCCATGCCCCTACGACGCGTCGTGTGCCGGGCAGGCCAATTTTGTCGGAGATGATTAAATCGACGGCATTACTGCGTTCCAGTACCCGGATGTTTGGATGGCTTTGCGCCTTGCTGACCAGCGTGGTTTCCACCTCTTTACCGGTGGCATCAGCGGCATGCAAAATGCGACGATGGCTATGACCACCTTCACGCGTCAGATGGTAACTCTCTTCACCGTTAGGCTGCACCTGGGTATCAAATAGCACCCCCTGATCAATCAACCACTGTACGCAGGGACGGGCGTTGCTGGCGACAAACTCCACCGCATGGCGATCGCAAATACCAGCGCCGGCAATGAGCGTATCTTCCACATGTGAATCAATGCTGTCGGTTTCATCGAAAACGGCGGCAATCCCGCCCTGCGCATAGAAAGTGGAGCCTTCGCTGACGGGACCTTTACTCAGCACGATAACCTGGTGCTTTTCAGCCAGGCGCAGCGCCAGCGAGAGTCCGGCAGCGCCGCTACCAATAATTAACACGTCACAAGAAAGTTCAGGCGTAGTTTTCATGATATTTTGTTTAATGTACTAAACAGTGTTTGGCCAGCATAGCACCAGAATCTGCGATTCAGCACGTTTTATTTTCAGTGTTGTTGTAATGACTAAACAAAACGGTGCGATGTAAAAGGATGTCAGGTGGGGAAACCATTTTGCGCGGCGGGCCGTAAGCATCAGATTAGAGGATGAAATAAAGTGGCCGTTGGGTTACTCTGCAACCGGTTTATGGGCATTTTTAAAGATAGTGCGTTGTTCAGACTCGGTAGACTTATAATGAGAGATAATGACCGTCTACAACATGACAAACAAAAAACAGATGCGTAACGGAACTTTACAAAAACGAGACACTCTAACCTGTTGCTTGCTCATAGTGCAGCTAATGGAGTGGCGTTTCGCGAACGCGTGGAAATTTGGTTTGGGGAGACTTTACCTCGGATGAGCGAGCAGTTAACGGACCAGGTCCTGGTTGAACGGGTCCAGAAGGGAGATCAGAAAGCCTTCAATTTACTGGTAGTACGCTACCAGCATAAAGTGGCGAGTCTGGTTTCCCGTTATGTCCCGTCGGGTGATGTTCCCGATGTGGTGCAAGAATCATTTATTAAAGCCTACCGTGCGCTGGACTCGTTCCGGGGAGATAGTGCTTTTTATACCTGGCTGTATCGCATTGCGGTGAATACAGCGAAGAATTACCTGGTGGCTCAGGGGCGTCGTCCGCCATCAAGCGATGTTGATGCGATTGAAGCAGAAAACTTCGAAAGTGGCGGTGCGCTGAAAGAAATTTCGAACCCTGAGAACTTAATGTTGTCAGAAGAACTGAGACAGATAGTTTTCCGAACTATTGAG
>NZ_JBFWLF010000087.1:0-14853 GCF_050252275.1 Citrobacter sp.
TCGCTCGCCGCCGTGCCTTTCGCGCCGGTCGGGCTGCCAGTTCTGCTCTCCCTGCTGGGCTTACTGACGAGGAAAAAGTAATGGGTCACATGACGCTGTTTATCGTCGGTATCGCCATTTGATCGGCAGGCACCTATTTAATGCGCCTCGGCGGCGCCAGACTGGGCAGTCGCCTGGCGCTCTCTGAACGCGCTCAGGCACTGTTATCCGATGCCGCCACGGTACTGCTGTTTTCCGTCGCCCTTGCCACCACCTTTTATGAAGGCGAGCATTTTGCTGGCATGGCACGCGTTCTCGGCGTGGCGTTCGCGGTCTTTCTCGCCTGGCGTAAGATGCCATTGATTGTGGTGATCGTCGCCGCCGCCGTGGTGACCGCGCTGCTGCGAATGGTAGGGATACACTAAAAAAGCGCCCGCGGGCGCCCTTGAAGGGGTAACGACACTCTACCGTTCAGGTTTTGTCTATCTGTTCGTCTATCCAGGCGATAACGGATTCAATATCCAGCGTTTGCTGTTGATCTACCGTAAACACCGGCCCGAGCCGCATCGGTTCGGCGCGTTCTGCCAGTTGCGCCAGTTCGGGTAGATACTCCTCACCGGGATGACCCGGTTTGCGATCCTGTAAGCGGGTGGCATAGCGCGTCACTGCCAGCTCAGGCGTGATCTGATTCCACACTTCCAACACCTTCTCAACACCCGCCTGCTGCAAGAGTTGTTGCAACCTCTCGCGAGGCTGAAAGCCAAACCAGGCATCAACCAGCCAGACAACGTTCGCCGGAGCGTGGCCAATAATAGACCAGATCACCTCATAGGCCGCACAGCCCAACTGCCGGTTGAAAGGCCGGTCGATATCCGTAAAGCGTGCCATAAACGGCTCTTTGATCCCATCAATCGTCAGCAGTGGCAAACTGAAGGTCCCGGAGAGCTGATGAGTAATGGTACTTTTACCTGAAGCGGGGATCCCGTTAATCAGAATCACTGTTTTACAGTCCGGCGAGAGGTGTCGTTTCATAGCAACGCGACCACCTCTTCCCGGGAACGTGCCGCCCGCAACTTCGCCATGCGTTCATCGTTATCGAGTAAGGCGACAATGGCGCGGATGCCCTCTTCAATATGCGCATTACTGTCCTGCGCACCAAACATAATGACAATGTCGGCGGCTTCACTGTCGGCAAACTGAATGGGCTTATCCAACAGCACCATGCTAAAACAGTTACGCTTCACCCCACATTCTGGACGGGCATGGGGGATCGCAACCCCTTCATCAAATACATAATACGCCCCATGACTGAGGGTGTTGTCGATAACCGCCTGACCGTATTCCGCTGAAATATACCCTTTTGCGACCAACGGTCTGGCCGCCAGTTGAATCACCTTCTGCCAGTCGTTTTCCGCGACGCCAACCTGAATGGCATCGGCCTCGATCAGTAATTCTTTTATCGTCATGACGACTCCCTAAGCGCTTAATAAACCCGACGCTAAATATTCCGGCGAATAACATTACGCAACTCATCTATACGCACAAAAAGCGAATCAATATCCTGCCGGTGCGTCTGGCTTTTGGCATAGACCGACAGCGCCCGGTTATAGATCAGCATTAATGCTTTCTGTATTTCACCATTACCCGGGTTGCCCTGCAGTTCACCTTCCAGCCTGGCGATTTCTCCTGCCAGAACACGGGACTGTTCATCATAATCTTCCGGCGGGCGTGTTTCTTTTTTCCATAACGATTTCAAAGATTCAAACATAGCGATCCCCCGCCCTGATGGACAACAGGGCAACAAAACATCATTTATTAATAACGGAGTTATTTAAATAACGCGATCTTTTCCATTAATACCTGGGTGACGGCATTATTTGCCGGAATTAAAAACTTACGTACGCTGTCATTCACTTTGCCTTTCTCAAAGGTATTTTTACACTGGTCGACCCACTGTACGTTCATTTCCGTGCCGACATTCACTTTATTAATGCCTTCAGTGACGGCCAGGCGCATATCGTCGTCACTCACCCCCGTCCCCCCGTGTAATACCAGTGGAACACCGGTCGCGGCGCTGATCTCTTGCAGCCGCTGATGTTGAATCTGCGCCTTGCCGGTATACAGGCCGTGTACCGTACCCACCGACACCGCCAGCATGTCGACTCGCGTTTCCTCAACGAAGCGTTTGGCATCTTCTACCGTCGTAAAGCAGATATCCTCTGCCGCCACTGCTTTGCCATCCTCTGAGCCACCAATAGCCCCAAGCTCGCCTTCCACCGTAATATTGCGCGGTCTGACCATCTCCACCACGATGCGGGTATTACCGATATTCTCTTCCAGTTCCAGGTGCGAGCCGTCATACATGACCGAGGAAAATCCGGCATTCATCGCCGTCTCAATGGCGCTGATATCAGAGCAGTGATCCAGATGCAGACAGGTTGGGACATTCTCGCTCTCCGCCAGCGAACGCACCGCATCAACCAGCAGGCGATAACCCAGATATTCTGCCGTCCCGGTTGAAATCTGAATCATTAACGGGCTATTCGTTTTTTGCGCCGCTTTAAAAAACGCAGGTAGCATTTCAATACAGTGCAGATTAAAGGATCCAATCGCTTTGAAATTTCTTTCCTGGCCGATTTTTAGGATCTCGTTGAAATTATACAGACTCATGAACATTTTCCCCTTTTGGCTTAGCGGATTTACCGTTTACGAACCATGCCAGTGCGGCAACAAAAACAATGAACAACGCGACAAACAGCCAGTTATTCTGGAAGGCGTGGCCTAAAACGAGGCCGGAACTGATGACGTCAGAATCGCTGAACGTGACGCCGGTGAAACCGTAGGTTTCCAGCATCGGCACCAGAATCGCAGGCAGGAAGGTGATGAACAGCCCGTGAACTACGCCGCCGATCATCGCGCCACGACGGCCGCCCAGCGCGTTGCCAAAGACGCCCGCGGTCCCCCCGGCGAAAAAGTTAGTTAGCAGACCCGGCAGGATCATCGCCAGACCAAACATCGGGAACACCAGCATACCGATGATGGAACCGACAGTGGTCGCCAGGAACCCAACAATCACCGCGTTGGGGGCATAAGGGAACAGAACCGGGCAATCCAGCGCGGGCTTTGCATCCGGAACGATACGCATAGCGATACCGCGAAATGCCGGAACCAGTTCGTTGAGCAGTAAGCGCACGCCGCTGTAGAGCACGAAGACACCGGCCACAAACTGAATGGACTGCATGAAGGCATACATCAGATAGTTCACGCCGCCGGAGAACTGGGCGATATATTCCGGACCCGCCGCCAGCGCCGGAATGAGGTACATCGGCACCATCACTACCGCCATGGCGAGATAGGTATCCTGTAAGAACTTGAAATTATCGGGTAATTCAAGGTCTTCCGTGGAGCGAGATCCTTTGCCCACCACTTTAGCCACCGCCGCCTGCACGAGATAGCCAATAGTACAAAAGTGCCCCAGTGCCACATCATCCGAGCCGGTGATGCGCCTGACCACCGGTTGCGCCAGCGCAGGCATCAGCACCGCCATCACGCCGCCAAAAACCCCGCCGGTCAGAATCAACGGCAGTCCGGTGAGCCCCGATTTATAGCCAATGACCGCGCCAATGGTCGCCATCCACAACAACGCTTGTCCGGTCAGGAAGATGTATTTCAGCGGTGTCAGACGCGCGATGATGATATTGACGGCAAAAATCACCATCAGGGTTAACGCTACTTCTGAGCCCAACTCACGGTTAGCTAACCCGGCGATGGCAGCCACATCGGTAATGTAGCCCTTCATACCAAATCCCTGAGTAAAAATATCGTTCAGGAAGGTCAGTGTGGCGACAATAATATTGATCCCGGCCATCATGATTAAAAAACCGAGCAGCGTTTTAAACGTCCCCTCTGCGGTTTTTCCCGGTGATTTCTTTTGCAGGATCAGTCCGAGCATCGCGATAAAGGCGATTAATATCGACGCCTGACCGAGCAAATCTTTAACGATGAATTCAACGAAGCTATTCATAATGAGCTACCTTCAGATTCCGCTCTTTTAAAAACGCGACGATTTTGGCTTCAATTTCGTCTTTGTCCGTGAGCTTATTCAGAACCACGACCCGTTTAATTTCTTCTTCACTGGCATCCGCCGTTAAGATGTCAGCAAAGGTTTTTTGCGTCAGGATCATGTCAGATTTAAACGCCCCTGCTTCAGATACCGTGGTATGTTCGATATGCGCAGGAATTTCCAGTTTCTTTAAAACCGCTTTCGCCGTCATTTCAATAGCAAAACTTGAACCGAGGCCGCAGCCACATACGCAAAGAATTTTCAGCATGTAAGGTCTCCTCAAATAATATTGAGTTGTTTGGCAAGTTTGTAATGATGTCCTTCTGTATCGACCAGACGTTTTTTCATACTTACGAGATCAATCGGAATAGGTTTATTGCTTTGATTTATAATAATCGCTTTATTTTTCATCCCTGACTGGATGCATCGAACCACTTCGCTCGCCATGATGGTGCCCTGATAAATTTCTTCACAGGTCGGATCGCCATTACGTAAACCGTAGCCAACAATTGTTTTACGAATTCGCTCGCCAATACGTGGTTCGAGTTGTTTTATCATGGTGTCAATCGCCCCCTGAAAACCGGGAGAATATTCTCTGGTGTAGCCTTCTGAGCACAGAATAATCACGCTATTCTGGACGGTCAGTTTTTGCCTTACCCGTTCCGCTAAGGCGTCAAGCGACATCTGGCATTCCGGAATCAGGGCGATATCCGCATTGCATTTAATTGCGGATTGCAGCGTTAATTCACCACAATATCCCCCCAATAATTCCACCATAAACACGCGACCAGGTAGCGCTCTGCCCGTATTTCGTAAACGAGAAACCTCCTTAATAATCTGTTCACAGGCGGTCGAAAAACCAATCGTATAATGACTGCCATAAACATCATTATCGATAGTCATCCCCACGCCAAAACAATTAATATCAAATTCGCTCAGGGTATTGAGAAACTGTAAACTGCCGTCACCGCCCGCCATAATTAACACATCAATGTGCAGCGACTTGAGTTTTCTGGCGATCGTTTCATATTCGCTACGCTGCAACTTACGGGTCGTTCTTCCCGAGGTAATGAGAGGTATTGCCGCGATAGAAAAATCGACCAAATCGCGCCATGCCACGTCATGATGATTTTTCTCCAGCAAGCCGGGAATACCACCATTGAATAAGGTAATTTTTGCATCCGCGAGTCGGGCAATCTGGAATATGAAATTATTTATTCCAGACACATCGCCCCCACTAATGACAATACCAATTTTCATTGCGTTTCCTCCGAAGCACCCGTGGAAACATTTTTCCCTGACTTCAAGTCTGCTATTTGCAACGAAGATCACATTATGCTGATAAATTCAGAGGCGAGTAATATTGACAGACTGATTGCATGGTCAATTTTTGTGATGCCAATCACATATAAAAATGAAATTTATCAAAGCGTGATTTTTTAATTCCGTTAATTATCATTTAGTTAATTGAAGCCCCCCTCATCCTTTTTACGCGACCCTATTCTGTACGTCATATCGAGTTTATAAAAAGAGAGAAATGTGAGAAATATCGCATTTTTTTGCGTCCGGGAGGTTTATCAGCGCATTATTTCTTTCTGCGTCGCGTTGCAAAATGTGGCCTTGTGCACAAAGCCTGTTGATGCTTAGCCCACATTATGTCACTCCGCTCAGACATATTGCCGCTCATCTCAATACGAAAGCATCGTTAAAATCGTAGAAAAGAGGTTTTAACGGAGTCTCTCTATGTCAGTGCTTACGGTACGTTGTATTGACCTGAATATTCAGGGCAACAGCCCTTATTCCATTCTGAAACAACTCGCGGAAATGGCGTTTAGGAATGGCGCGATCACCGATCGCCAGTTGTTTTTACAAACGCTGCTGATGCGGGAAAAACTGCATTCTACCGGATTCGGATCAGGTATCGCTGTGCCCCATGGCAAAAGCACCTGCGTAGAACACCCCTTTGTACTGTTTGCCCGTAAAACTCACGGAGTGGACTGGCAGTCCAGCGATGGCGAAGCCGTTAACTGTTGGATCTGCCTCGGCATACCGCAAACCGGCGAAGACGATCAGGTCAAAATCATCGGCACCCTGTGTCGCAAACTTATCCATCAGGATTTCATCAATCAACTGAAGCAAGGTGACGCCACTCAGGTACTGACTTTGCTCAATCAGACCTTAACTTCATAAGGAAGCGGCTATGGAGTCATCCTTACGTTTAGTAGCAATCACTAACTGTCCTGCCGGCATCGCCCACACCTATATGGTGGCCGAAGCGCTTGAGCAAAAAGCACGCTCGCTCGGTCATACGATAAAAATCGAAACCCAGGGGGCAAGTGGTGTAGAAAACCGCCTGACGCAGGATGACATTGCCGCCGCCGATTATGTGATTTTAGCCACCGGGCGTGGCTTAAGTGGTGACGATCAGGCACGATTTGCCGGGAAAAAAGTCTATGAGATCGCCATTTCCCAAGCGCTAAAAAATATCGACCAGATTTTCACACAGTTGCCTTCTTATTCGCAGATATTTACCGCAGATAGCAGCGTTAAACTCGGTAAACAAGATGTCCAGCAAGGCAGTGTCATGAGCCACCTGATGGCGGGGGTTTCCGCTGCGCTCCCGTTTGTGATCGGTGGCGGTATCCTGGTCGCCATCGCGAATATGCTGGTGCAGTTCGGCTTGCCGTATACCGATATGTCGAAGGGTGCGCCGTCATTTACCTGGATTATCGAATCCATCGGCTATCTGGGCTTCACCTTTATGATCCCCATTATGGGGGCGTATATCGCGTGGTCGATTGCCGACAAACCCGCGTTTGCCCCGGCGTTTCTGGTCTGCTATCTGGCTAACGACAAAGGATTGCTCGGCACCCAGTCTGGCGCTGGTTTTCTCGGCGCGGTGGTACTGGGTCTGGCAATCGGCTATTTCGTGCTGTGGTTTCGCAAAGTCCGTCTCGGCAAAGCGCTCCAGCCGTTGCTTGGCTCGATGCTAATCCCATTCGCCACTTTGTTGGTGTTTGGCGTACTGACGTATTACGTTATTGGTCCGGTGATGTCGGATCTGATGAGCGGCCTGCTGCACTTCCTGAACACGATCCCCCCGTCCATGAAAATGGGCGCCGCCTTCCTCGTTGGCGCGATGCTGGCATTTGATATGGGTGGGCCTATCAACAAAACCGCATGGTTTTTCTGCTTCTCACTGCTGGAAAAACATATCTATGACTGGTACGCCATCGTCGGCGTAGTGGCGCTAATGCCTCCCGTCGCGGCAGGCATTGCCACGTATCTGACACCCAAACTGTTTACCTCACAGGAGAAGGCCGCCGCGAGCAGCGCGATTGTGGTCGGCGCCACTGTCGCCACCGAACCCGCAATTCCTTATGCCCTGGCCGCACCGCTGCCAATGATTACCGCCAATACACTCTCCGGTGGTATCACCGGAATGCTGGTGATCGCTTTCGGAATCAAACGCCTCGCGCCGGGATTAGGTATTTTTGATCCGCTGATTGGCCTGATGTCGCCGGTAGGCTCCTTTTACCTGGTGCTGGCTATTGGCCTCGCACTGAACATTGCGTTGATTATCATCCTGAAAGGGCTGTGGCTGAGACGCAAGACCGCGCAACAGGAACATGCACATGAACATTAAGTTACTTCAGCAATTATGCGAAGCCAGCGCGGTCAGTGGCGATGAACAAGAAGTGCGCGCAATTCTCATCAATGAGCTGGAATCCTGCGTGGATGAAATGACGTTTGACGGCCTCGGCAGTTTTGTTGCTCGTAAAGGTCATTGTGGGCCAAAGGTGGCAGTCGTCGGTCATATGGATGAAGTCGGCTTTATGGTCACACATATCGACGATAGCGGTTTTCTGCATTTTACGACAATTGGGAGTTGGTGGAGTCAGTCGATGCTGAACCACCGGGTCACTATTTGTACCCGCAAGCGATTTAAAATCCCTGGTATTATCGGTTCCGTTGCACCGCATGCCCTCACCGAAAAACAGAAACAGCAACCACTGACATTTGACGAAATGTTCATTGATATTGGCGCGAGCAGCCGCGAAGAGGTAGAAAGGCGCGGTATTGCGATCGGTGACTTCATTAGCCCAGAGGCGAACTTTGCCTGCTGGGGCGACGACAAAATCGTCGGCAAAGCACTGGATAATCGTGTCGGCTGCGCCCTGATGGCAGAACTTTTGCAGTCCGTCGATAATCCGAATATCACCCTCTATGGCGTGGGCAGTGTGGAGGAAGAGGTGGGGCTGCGCGGCGCGCAAACCTCAGCAGAACACATCAGGCCCGACGTGGTTATCGTCCTGGATACTGCTGTTGCTGGTGATGTCCCTGGAATCGACAACACCAAATACCCCTTGAAACTGGGTGAAGGTCCAGGGCTCATGCTGTTTGATAAACGTTATTTTCCTAATCAACAGCTGGTCGCGGCATTAAGGACAAGTGCAGAAAACAGTGGCGCCCCTTTACAGTTCTGTACCATGAAAACCGGAGCAACAGACGGTGGACGTTACAATGTGATGGGTGGCGGGCGCCCCGTTGCAGCACTCTGTTTGCCCACCCGCTATCTGCATGCCAATAGCGGCATGATTTCTGCAAAAGATTATGATGCATTGTTTACGTTAGTCCGTGAGCTGCTGACTTCATTGACGGCAGATCAGATCAAAACTTTCACCGACTTTCGCCGGGTGATCTGATGCTCAGTGAACGCCAGTTAACGCTTGTCGACCTTCTTGAACAACGGCCTAACTCACTCAGCGAGCTGGCGCGGCAAACTGGCGTTTCGGGTAGAACAATCCTGCGCGATATTGATTACATCAATTTCACCCTCAGCGGGAAAGCGCGCATTCAGCCTGGTGGCAGTGCGGGTTACCAACTGGACATTATCGACCGGCGCAGCTTTTTTCAGCTTTTACAACGCCATGATAACGACGATCGTTTGCTGGCACTTCTGCTGCTCAATACCTTTACCCCCCGCGTACAACTGGCTTCTTCGCTTAATTTGCCGGAAACCTGGGTCGCAGACCGTCTGTCGCGACTGAAGCAACGCTATGAGCGTGCATTTTGTCTTTCCAGCCGCCCCGGTGTGGGCCATTTCGTTGATGAACCAGAAGAAAAACGGATTGTCCTGCTGGCGAATCTGCTCAAAAAAGACCCGCTGTTAATTCCTCTCCCCGGCGTGACGCGAGACACTGTCGAACGACTTACCAGCGCATGTGAACATCTTCTTGCTGAGTTCCCACTGATGTCGGGAGAATACCTCGCCAGTCTGGTGCTGGCGGTCTATGCACTGCGTAATCAACTCTCGGACACATGGCCGGAATGTCGACATACAATGTTAAAAAATGCCGTAGAACAAGGCGGGATCTATCTTGGCGAGAACGCGTTAAAAACGCTGCACGGACTGCTGGATAAACAGCAACAACAGGCCATGACTTTGTCTGCCGATACCGTGATTGCTTTACTACAACGCGTTCCTGGCGTCGTCACTTTGAACCTTATCGATACGCAACTGGTTGAAAATATCACGGGTCACCTGCTGAGATGCGTTTCGGCCCCCGTTTGGGTACCGGAACATCGCCAGAGCAGCATGAATAACCTGAAAGCGGCCTGGCCCGCTGCATTTGACATGAGCCTGCGCTTCATTGCGCTACTGCGGGAACAGTTAGAAATTCCGCTGTTTGACAGTGATCTGATCGGGCTCTATTTCGCCTGTGCGCTGGAGAGGCACCAAAATGAGCGTCAACCCATCATTTTATTATCCGATCAAAATGCGATTGCCACCATAAATCAGCAGGCCATTGAACGTGATGTATTGAATTGTCGGGTGATCATTGCACGCACTCCCAGTGATGTGTACGCGATAAGACAAGAAGTTGATCCCCTGTTGATCGTCAACAACAGCCACTACTTATTAGATGACTCATTAAAAAATGTCCTGACTATTAAAAATATTATTTCCGCAATCGGGTCCGAACAAATCAAAAATTTTCTTGCCACGGCGTTTATTCGTCAGCAACCGGAGCGCTTCTTCTCTGAGCCGGGCAGCTTTCACTATATGAATCTCGCCGACGAAACCTGGCATAACATTACCCATCAGATTTGCGACAGACTCGTGGCGCAGGAACATATCACCCGTGATGAAGCACAGCGGATATGCGCCCGCGAAGACGAAGGTGAAAACCTGATTATCAATCATCTGGCGATCCCCCACTGCTGGAGTGAACAGACGCGTCACTTTCGCGGGTTCTTTATTACTCTGGCGCATCCCGTACAGGTCAATAATGAGCCTGTCAGCCATGTACTGATTGCTTGCGCTGCCGCTGACGCACGTCACGAATTAAAAATCTTCAGCTATCTGGCCAGTGTGCTGTGTCATCAGCCCACCGAAACCATTTGTGAGTTAACGGGATATGACGCGTTTATGTCGTTGTTAAAACAATAATGACAGACACAAAAAAAGCGCCTCAAGGGCGCTCTTTCGACAATGGAGATGAACTTATTTCAGCAGTTCCGCCGTCATGTGCACGCGGTTACCGGTGTAAGCCTGAGTGATTTTATAGGAGCTTGCACCAGCCTGTTCAGCCTGAGCGGCGATTTTTGCTTCAGCACTTTCCAGAGTAGAACCGGTCGCGGTCACAGACTGGGCAGCAAAAGAACCGAAAGAGGTAGCGAGAGCGATAACTGCGACAAAAGTTTTGATGCTTTTCATGATATAAACCCTTTAACTTAGTTGTTTAAGTAAGGCACCGTGCCTTGATGTGATAAATAATAGGCCGTTACTCAGACAACTAAAAGCGGAAGGATTTGCCCGTCTCATTCAAATTAATTGAATCAAAATCACTCAGCGATTAAACGCTGCGGATGAGTATAAATGGTCGCCCTGCCTGGCTTACAGAACCCCACCAGCGTCAGATTGCAGCGCTCAGCGACTTCCACCGCCAGCGTGGTGGCAGCAGAGACCGCAAACAGAATCTCAACGCCGCACATCGCAGACTTCTGCACCATCTCATAGCTTGCGCGACTGGAAACCAGCGCCGCTCCCGGCACCCAGCTTTCGCCTTCGGCGGCACGGCGCCCCAGCAGTTTATCCAGCGCAACATGTCGACCGACATCTTCATGTCCGCCCGCCAGTTCACCCGATGGCATCACCCACGCCGCAGCGTGCGTACACCCGGTGAGCTGCCCCACAGGCTGAAAATCTTTCAGATGTCTTAATGCGTGATCAAGTCTGGCGAGGTTAAAAGTCTGGGTGAACGGCAGCGGCTGCACCGGTTTACCGATGTCATTGAGCTGCTCAACCCCGCACACGCCACAGCCGGTGCGTCCGGCCAACGCGCGACGGCGTTCTTTCAGCCCCATAAAACGGCGACTGGAAAGCTCGATCTGGACTTCAAGTCCATTACAGGAGGGAACCACATCCATGCCATAGATCTCGCGCGGGCTGTCAACGATCCCCTCAGACAAGGAAAAACCGACTGCAAAATGTTCCAGATCCTTCGGCGAGGCCATCATGACAACATGAGAAATGCCGTTATAAACCAGCGCCACGGGCACCTCTTCAGCGACCTCATCCGGCTGAGGGTGATGCAAATCCTCACGCTTCCAAAGATTAACCTGGCGAGAGCTCGTGACATTAATCACATTTCCGACTTCTTTTGGATGTATCTTATTCACTTTCTTTTAACCGTATAAGAACACACGTACCAACATTGTGGTATTCTGTCGCAAGCCCCTCCTGGATGGGGGGAATTAACCCAATTCTGGACCTTTGCGGTCCCGTCCGCAAAGAAAAATAACAACCACACCCTGAGCGCTCACCAACATGAATGTGAAAGGGATGTGACAATGTCGAAAAAGGAGCAAACCATGCAGGTCAGCAGAAGGCAGTTCTTTAAGATCTGCGCTGGCGGTATGGCAGGCACCACGGCGGCAGCACTGGGCTTCGCGCCCGGCGTAGCGCTCGCGGAAACCCGGCAATATAAACTGCTGCGCACCCGCGAAACCCGTAATACCTGCACTTACTGTTCCGTTGGTTGTGGGCTGTTGATGTACAGCCTCGGCGACGGTGCAAAAAACGCCAAAGCGTCAATCTTCCATATCGAAGGTGACCCGGACCATCCGGTCAACCGTGGTGCGCTCTGTCCGAAAGGGGCCGGTCTGGTGGACTTCATCCACTCCGAAAGTCGCCTCAAATTCCCGGAATACCGCGCGCCAGGCTCGGATAAATGGCAACAAATCAGTTGGGATGAGGCATTTGACCGCATCGCGAAACTGATGAAAGAAGACCGCGATGCTAACTACATTGCGCAAAACGCTGAAGGCGTTACCGTTAACCGCTGGCTGTCTACCGGGATGCTGTGTGCTTCCGCGTCCAGTAACGAAACCGGCTTTTTAACGCAAAAATTCACCCGCGCGCTCGGTATGCTCGCGGTCGACAACCAGGCGCGTGTCTGACACGGACCAACGGTAGCAAGTCTTGCTCCAACATTTGGTCGCGGTGCGATGACCAACCACTGGGTCGACATTAAGAACGCCAACCTCGTCGTGGTGATGGGCGGTAACGCCGCTGAAGCACACCCGGTCGGGTTCCGCTGGGCGATGGAAGCGAAGATTCACAACGGCGCGAAGCTGATTGTGATCGATCCGCGTTTCACGCGTACGGCGTCGGTGGCCGATTTCTATGCCCCAATCCGTTCTGGTACTGACATTGCCTTCCTGTCAGGCGTGATGCTGTACCTGCTGACGAACGAAAAATATAACCGCGAATACACCGAGGCCTACACCAACGCCAGCCTGATCGTGCGTGAAGATTTCGGCTTCGAAGATGGCCTGTTCACTGGCTATAACGCGGATCAACGCAAGTACGACAAGACCAGCAGGAACTATGAGCTGGACGAAGAGGGCTTTGCCAAACGCGATACCACGCTGCAACACCCGCGCTGCGTCTGGAACCTGCTGAAACAGCACGTTTCCCGCTACACGCCGGACGTGGTGGAAAATATCTGCGGCACGCCGAAAGCCGACTTCCTGAAAGTCTGTGAGTACATCGCGGAAACCAGTGCGAAAGACAAAACCGCATCGTTCCTGTATGCCCTCGGCTGGACACAGCACTCCATCGGTTCGCAGAACATTCGCACCATGGCGATGATCCAGTTGCTGCTTGGCAACATGGGGATGGCAGGCGGCGGCGTTAACGCCCTGCGCGGCCACTCCAACATTCAGGGGCTGACAGACTTAGGCCTGCTGTCACAAAGCCTGCCGGGTTACCTGACGCTACCGAATGAAAAACAGCCGGACCTGCAAACGTATCTGGCCGCGAACACGCCAAAACCGCTGTTGAAAGACCAGGTCAACTACTGGGGCAACTACCCGAAATTCTTCGTCTCGTTGATGAAGGCCTTCTACGGCGATAAAGCGACAGCGGAAAATAGCTGGGGCTTTGACTTCTTGCCGAAGTGGGACAAAGGGTACGACGTGCTGCAGTACTTCGAGATGATGAAAGAGGGTAAGGTCAATGGCTATATCTGCCAGGGCTTCAACCCTGTCGCTTCATTCCCGAACAAAAACAAGACGATCGCATCACTGTCCAAACTGAAGTTCCTGGTGACGATCGATCCGCTCAACACCGAGACCTCCACCTTCTGGCAAAACCACGGTGAGTCGAACGATGTGGATCCGTCGAAAATCCAGACCGAAGTGTTCCGCCTGCCATCCACCTGCTTCGCCGAAGAGAACGGCTCGATCGTGAACTCCGGTCGCTGGCTGCAGTGGCACTGGAAAGGCGCAGACGCCCCGGGGATCGCGGTCACCGACGGCGAAATCCTGGCCGGTATCTTCCTGCGCCTGCGCAAAATGTATGCTGAGCAGAGCGGTGCCAACCCGGAACAGGTGCTGAGCATGACCTGGAACTACTCCACCCCACATGAACCGGCATCGGAAGAAGTGGCGATGGAGAGTAACGGGAAAGCGCTGGCCGATCTCATCGACCCGGCAACGGGCGCAGTGATCGTCAAGAAAGGCCAACAGCTCAGCTCGTTTGCTCAGTTGCGTGACGACGGCACCACCTCCAGCGGCTGCTGGATTTTCGCCGGTAGCTGGACGCCGGAAGGCAACCAGATGGCGCGTCGCGATAACGCCGATCCGTCCGGTCTGGGCAATACGCTGGGCTGGGCATGGGCATGGCCGTTGAACCGCCGCATCCTGTACAACCGTGCATCCGCTGACCCGCAGGGTAATCCGTGGGATCCGAAGCGCCAGATCCTGAAATGGGACGGCGCAAAATGGAGCGGGATGGACATTCCGGACTACAGCGCCGCCGCGCCAGGCAGCGACGTCGGGCCGTTCATCATGCAACCGGAAGGGATGGGACGTCTGTTCGCTCTCGACAAGATGGCAGAAGGTCCATTCCCGGAACACTACGAACCGTTTGAAACGCCGCTGGGTACCAACCCGCTGCACCCGAACGTGATCTCCAACCCTGCCGCCCGTATCTTTAAGGGCGACGCCGAAGCGCTGGGTAAAGCCGAGAAGTTCCCGTACGTCGGAACCACTTACCGTCTGACCGAGCACTTCCACTACTGGACCAAGCATGCGCTGCTTAACGCTATCGCGCAGCCGGAACAATTTGTGGAGATCGGCGAGACGCTGGCGAACAAGCTCGGTATCGCCCATGGCGACACTGTTAAAGTCTCCTCTAACCGCGGCTATATCAAAGCCAAAGCAGTTGTGACTAATCGTATTCGCACGCTGAAGGCAGACGGTAAGGATATCGATACTATCGGTATTCCGATTCAATGGGG
>NZ_JBFWLF010000088.1:0-14739 GCF_050252275.1 Citrobacter sp.
CAAAACCCTGCTCAACGAGCAGGGCTTTTTGCATTCGGAGCCTGGGAGGATGAGAACCTCCGGGGGAAGAGGTTCGACTCGAGCGGAGCGAGAGAACGTTGCGACAGCAACGGCCCGCAGGGCGAGCCACGACGTGGCGAGTCATCCTCTATCACCGACCAAATTTTAAGCCCTGCTCAACGAGCAGGGCTTTTTGCATTCGAAGCCTGGGAGGATGAGAACCTCCGGGTCATAGTGAAACGAGTTGCTTTTCCAGTCGCCCTGGGCGTCAAACACAAACAGGCGATAAAAACCTGTCCTGCGGGATGGCCCTGTCTCTGACACAACCGTCGTTTGTGATAAGGCGAGGCGCATCGATCCAGATTAATAATCAAACTGCGCCAGGTCATCAAACATTAATGACATCATTTGAGTTTTCGGCAATACGTGACGCCCATATTAGTAGGGCTAACGCCAGGTTCAGGACGAATAAAATAAGAAGGAAATTCTGTGATTTCGATATAGCGAAGTTTTTAATCAAATACAGCATGTTTACGTAGTTCTGCGGCCAGAGCAGGTTCGCGATCCCTGGCGGAAGGCATAGAAACCACGATGCTGTCAGGATCGATTTTCGCATGCTCACGGTCATCGCTAACAGAAATGGATTGTGTGTAGTGATAAGTAATAAAAGGGGACTCAGCCTGTTCCAGCGAGTAGGACAACTCGATGTCATACTTCCCGGTTAATTCCATTTGTTCCGCCACGCGCCCTGTCATATTCAGGATCATTGCGGGGGTTTTCCGGGCTTCAACTGCGCTGAGAACGGCACGACAAACCGTCGTACTGCCCACGGTGTCCGCCGTATGCAGCCAACGAATCTCTTCCTGTGTGGCGGCATGTAAAGAAAACGATAACAGAAAGAGCAGGCCAGAAATGACCGTATAACCAGATATCCAGACAGAGCGATTCCTTATAATCCTTTATAGTAAATCCATTTAGTTACAGAGGTAGGGGACTGACGGTACGTTTTACACCAGTATCTTATTACCGCCCATGCAGAAATTCCGATTTAATAAAAGCCCGATGTTTTTAGCGGTTAATTAAAAAGCCCCGTTATTTAACGGGGCAGGATAATACTTAATGCATCGGCTCGTCGCCGTTATCAATCGGCGACCAGTCGGTTTTGCCGTCGGCTTTGCTTTGTTGCAGGGCCATCACGATGAAGATAATCGTGGCGACGCCATAGCCAAAGGTCACGGTCGGCGAGGCGTTAAACGCCATCTGGTGCCCGTGAATAAAGCCGAAGAACGACAAGATGGTGGCGGCGGCGGAATAGACTGCCGCCCAGTTAAAGCGCCGGTCGATAATAAACGCCGCAATCGCCCCGAGCATCAGTCCTGCCAGCACCGCGCCGCCGCCGGTGGTCGCCATGCCGTGATACAGCACACCGTTGTTCGCCATACTGGCCGCGATCTCTGCCGGTAACTGCACGGGATTGGCGCCCGCCGCAGACAGCGCGCCATCCACCTGGGTTTTCGCCCATTCGGCGATGTTCGGCACCAGCGCCAGCACAATCGCCGGAGCATGGCGTTTTGGCGACACCTGGAACGCCTGCGCGCCAATTACCAGCCCGATAAACAGCAGGATTGGCACAATGGCCACCAGTGGAATGATCGACAGCAGCAGGGCGGTTAAGCCGAGGAAGCACACCAGCGCCATGCAGATACCGGTGCCGAGGGAGTAACCGATGCGCCCGCCCATGGCTTTCCAGCCCGGATGGCCGATATACACAGCCGGTGGGAACGGCGAGCCCAGCAGCGCGCCGACGATAGCGCCCACGCCGTCTGCCGCCAGTACCGCGCGCAGGTTGTAGCTATCGCCGCCCACGGCTGCGGATTCGACGTTATTGAGGATTTCGGTGAAGTTGAAAATACCCAACGGGATGGCGGTCACTAGCAGCGGCCACACCAGCTCCATCGGCACCGAGAACACATCCCCGGAAATCGACGGCAGATGCAACGAGAAGCGCTGTGCCGCTTCGCCTACTGCTGCCGGGTTCATAATGTCGCTAAAGCCCAGCAGAGTTGCGCCCCAGCCCAGCAGACAGCCCACCAGCACTACCGCCAGGCCGCCCGGTAAACCAAACGGTAAACGCACGTTACCGACCCAGTTCAGCAGGATGATGGCGAAGCAGACTACGCCAATCCACGCGGTATCAAACATCTGATACGCTGGTCGCATGGCGATAAACGCAATCGCAATCCCGGCCAGCGTGCCCAGCATGGCGGCGCGCGGCGTGTATTTACGGATGGTTGGCCCGACAATCACCCCAGCCAGCACAATCACGCCGACGATCATCGCCCAGATCAGCCCGAGCTTCCAGGCCAGCATCCAGTCTTTGTGGATCAGCAGCGTCGGCAGCATCACCACGAACACCACGATAAACATATGCGGCACGCTGGGACCGTAAGGCAGCGCGGTGACATCGCTGCGCCCTTCGCGCTTCGCCAGTTTCCAGGCGAGCCAGGCGTAAAACAGGTTGCCGAGAGGCAGAGCGATCCCCAGCGCAGGCAGAATACGGCCAAACACCGTTTCCGCCGGGATTTGCGCCACGTACAGCGCCAGTCCGCTCAGGACCAGCACGTTTAACAGCACGTTAGTGAATAGCCCGAAAAAGGCGTTAAGATCGCCCGGCACCCAGAGTTTGGGGCGAAAAGCAGAAGACTGAGAACCCATGATGCTCTCCTTATCTGTTATTCGTCCAGGAGCTGGCCGGTGTACGCGCGCCAGCCTCCCAGTTCAGTAATTTCCTTTTGACCTTCAACCAGCCAGGGCTCCGCTAACACCCCTAGCACCTCGCGCCCGTCGTCCAGCGCCACTTTGCCGATACACAATCCGGCTGGTTCGTTTTGCAGGATTTGACCCAGCCCGGCAGGCGGCACCGCCCACAGCTCCAGCGCGATAGGTGCGCCTTCGCCTGGCGTGCGTAGCATTCCGGGGTGATCGTCATTGATAGTCCAGCAGCGGTAACACGGCGCGGTGTTGGCGCTGCTGACAAATTCGGCACCGACCGCCAGCATATTGGGGTTGAGCTTCAGCCCCCGCATCAGCGTGCCGTTTACTGCCAGAAGAATGTTGCCGTTCATCATTACTGTTCCTTAAGTGTGTAGAAATGGGTCCCCTGGTGTCGGGAAAAAGTACTTAATCAATCGGTAATACGCGTGCCTTTGCGGCCTGCGACGGCCTCACCCATGGCTTCCGGACTGGTAATAATCCCGGTTTTACCCGGTGCGTGACGTAGCCAGCTAACAATTGCCTCGACTTTTGGAGCCATACTGCCCGCGCCGAATTCGCCGGAATCCAGCAGCGCCTGCGCCTGTTGGCAGGTCAGTGTGTCGAGCCAGTGTTGTTCAGGCGTGCCGAAATTGATCGCCACCTGCTCCACCCCGGTAGGAATGAGCAGCATGTCGGCATTCAATTCCTGTGCCAGCAGTGCAGAGGCGCGGTCTTTATCGATCACCGCCTGTGCGGCGCTGAGCGTGCCATCTTCGTTGCGGTAAACCGGAATGCCGCCGCCGCCGCAGGCCACCACCAGCACATTTTCCTCCAGCAGGCGGCGAATCACCGGGCTTTCAATGATTTGCAGCGGCTTGGGCGAGGCCACCACGCGCCGCCAGCCGCGCCCGGCATCTTCGGCGATTTTCCACCCTTGGCTGGCGGCCAGTTTTTCCGCCACGTCGCGATCCATATGCGCGCCGATGGGTTTGTCCGGCGCGTTAAACGCCGGGTCGGTGGGGTCGATCAGCGTCTGGGTGACCAGCGCGCTCACCGGCGTGTCGCTGATGCCGCGTCGTTGCAATTCGTTGTACAGCGCGTTCTGGAACATAAAGCCAATCGCGCCCTGGGTATCGCCCACCGCGTATTCCAGCGGCACCACCGGCACATCGTCACGGGCGATTTCGCTGCGCCGCAGGATGAACCCCACTTGGGGACCGTTGCCGTGGGTCAGCACCACGCGCCAGCCCGCTTCGATCAGCGCCACTACGTGATGGGCGGTTTCTTTGACTGCCTGGTACTGCGCGTCCAGCGATACGGCATCGCGGCTGCGGATCAGCGCGTTACCCCCCACCGCGACAACGGCGATTTTTTTCTGGCTCATGGTTTCCCCTCCAGGGTTTCCGCCAGCGCGGCGAGGGCTTCAATAAAGCACGGCAGCGGCGCGGTGGTGATGCCTGCACCGATCTGGCCCACGCCTGCACGTTTATGGGCAATCCCGGTATTAATGACGGGCAGGATATTGCGGTCGATGACCCGACGCGCGTCGATGCCGCTTCCGGAACCGGCGAAGTTAAGCGCGGGCAGGGTAAAGGCCGGGTTTTGCGTCAGGGTGATTTCCTGCATGGTCATGCTGTGACGGGTCGCGTCCACCGGCGTACCGCCGACGAATTTAACAATCGCCGGAGAGGCCGCCATCGCGAAGCCGCCGATGCCCGCGGTTTCCGTGATGGCTGAATCGCCGAGATCCGCCGCCGCGTCTTCCACGCTAAAGCCGGGGAAGAACAGGCCATCCACCGGGTTGGCCGGGGCCTGGAACCAGCGGCTGCCGGTGCCGGAAAGCTGAATGCCAAAATTAACGCCGTTACGCGCCATTACCGTGACCATCGAGCTGAACGGCACATCGCGCGCGGCGTCAAGCATCGCTTTACAGCCCGCCATCGACAGGTTCAGGAAGAAGTGATCGTTGGTAGCGATAAATTCCAGCGCCTCCGGGCCGTTTTCAATGCGCGCCAGCGTCGGGGCCATACGCTTGAAGAACAGACCGCTGGCGGCGGCGTTACGGTTATGGCACTCGTCGCCCATATGCAGCGCCTGGGCAATCATCGGCTTCAGTTCAATGCTGCCGGTGCTTTCCAGCGCTTTAGCAAGCGCCGGGGCTAACACATCGCCCATCCAGCGCAGGCGGGTTAATACCTCTTCGCCGTTCGCGCCAAAGCGTAAAACTTTGCCCAGCCCTTCGTTGAAGTTACAGAAGGTGCGGTTGCCGTGAGTGCGGTTTTCCACCACCCAAACCGGCATCGACGGGCTGATAATCCCCGCCATCGGGCCAACCGCGCCGTAGTGATGGCAAGGCTCCAGCGCGATATCGCCGCGCGCCGCCATTACCATCGCCTGGTCGACATCGCTGGCCCAGCCTTCGTAAACAATCGCACCGGCGATAGCGCCCTGCACCGGGCCACACATCGCCTGCCAGGCGATAGGCGGGCCGGAGTGGAGGATGCGCTTTTGGCCGTTAAGCGCCGGGATCGCCGCGCTGGCGGTACTGACGCCCACCAGTTCCGGCTGCGCCTCCAGATAGCGGGCGATAGCCTGTTCGTTGGCGGTGTTAATGCGCGGATCGTTAAGCAGCGTGGCGAGTTGCCAGTTGGCCTGTGCGTCGCCATCGGCGACCGGTTTCCAGTTCAGGTGCAACACATCGCCGCCCGCGTCGCGTAAATTGTCGGCAAAACTGCTCAGCCCCAGGCTGATCACGTTGAGCGGTTTTTCAAAAAGCGTAGTCATAATCTATTTCCGTAATTGAGCGACAAACGCCGCCATCTGTGCGGCCTGTACGTTGCTGTCTGCGACGAGCACACCTGCGTCGGTGAGCGCGGCGATCTGCTGCTGGCGCGACTGTGGGTCGCGTTCGGTGCCGCAAACGTGGGCGATAATCAGCAAGTGACGGCCCTGCTGTTGGGCGTTCTGTTGCGCTTCGCGTAACAGCGGCAGCAGCCCGGCACATGGAGCGGCGCTGGCGCCGTAGCCGAGCACCACGTCAAATAGCAGCACGGCGGTTTCCGGGCTGGCGGCCTCGCGTTTTAAACGCTCATCGCGCAGGGTCGGGTCGATCATCGGATGCGGGCGGCCCTGGGTGAATTCATCGTCGCCCATGTCCACAAAGCTATGGCCCTGGCCGCAATGGCTGTCGTGAAGCGGCGTTGCGCCTTTAACTGGCGAGTTGGACTCGCAGGTTAAACCGGCGGCAATCAGCGCCAGTTGGGCCTCGTAGCAGAAGGTTCCTCCGGCGAACACGCCGCGAATATCACGCTGCCCGGCGGCCATTTTCCCGGCTTCAATGCGCAGCCGATCGCTCTGCTGTGGCGTCAGGTCTTCCGGCGCAGGCGGGGTTTGCCCGCGCAGTACCGCTACGGAGACGGCAGCGGCGTGTTGCAGGCTACTGGCTGCCGTTACGTCGTAGCGGGTAATCTCCTGATGGTCTGCGCCGAGGAAATGCACCACTACCGGCTTGCCGCAGCCTGCGGCGAGACGCAGCACCGTCCCGGCGACCGCAGGTGCGGGGGGTTTAGAAATCAGGGTAATCAGTTGAGTATCGGGATCGTCGGCCAGCATGCGGATCGCCTGGATCATGCTCAGGCCGCCAATCTCGTCATGCAGATCGCGCCCGCCGGTGCCCAGCGCCTGGGAAACGCCTTCGCCCAGGTGGTGGATGGCACAGCTCACTTCCTGAAGCCCGGTGCCTGAGGCCGCTACCAGGCCAATCGCGCCAGGGCGGATTACGTTCGCGAAGCCGAGGGGGAGGTGGTTAACGATAGCGGTGCCGCAGTCCGGGCCCATCACCAGCAGGCCCTGTCCGGCGGCGTACTCTTTGATGGCTCGCTCTTCGTCTTCCGGCACATTGTCACTGAACAACATCACGTTCAGACCGTTCTGCAAGGCTTTCATCGCTTCGCCGCCCGCATAGCGGCCCGGCACGGAGATCAGCGCCAGCGTGGCGTCCGGCTGGTCTTCCACACCCATGCTTATGCTGGTTGGCTGGCGCTGTTCAAGGCTCTGCTGGCCGTCGCGGCTGTTATCCGGGCGCAATAGCGCGTCGGCCATCTCCAGCGCCGCTGCGCCAGTTTCGTCGTCCGCCATCAGGGCGATCAGCAGATCGTTTGGCCGGGCATCCATCTCAATGTTCATCCCGGCGTCGCGCATCCGCTCGATGTTAGCGTCGGTGGCCATCGCTACCGACGCCTGGCTTACGCCTTCAAAGGCGTTAAGTTTGGCGGAGACCTGCATCAAAGAAACCGAGTCTTTGTACAGGTTGGGGTAACTCTTGCAATGCAGTTTCATTATCAGTTCCTGAGATAATAAGGGGCCTGCACCGCAGCGCGCGGCGCAGAAAAACAGCCTTAGCGGGGGGATTAACGCAGGGCGTCGATGACGGCGTCGGCGTCGCTCACCCAGCCAACAATCGCGCCCTGGGCTTTGATCATCTCAAGGGCGGCCCGGTGAAATTCCGGAAAATACGAAGCGCAGCAATCTTCGGGGATGAGCACTTCATAGCCCCGGTCATTGGCTTCCCTGGCAGTGGTTTGAACACAGACTTCCGTGGTGACGCCGCAAATAATCAGCGACGTAATGCCACGGGCCTGAAGAATGAGATGAAGATCGGTGGCGAAGAATGCCCCTTTTCCGGGCTTATCAATAATCGGCTCGCCTGCCTGAGGATAGAGTTCGGGAATAATATCGTGACCGGGTTCGCCCTGGATCAGAATGCGTCCCATGCTGCCCTGTTGGCCGATAAAGGTTTTGCCGCCGCGCGTGAGTTTTGCAGTTGGGCAGTTGCTGAGATCCGGGCGGTGCCCTTCGCGGGTGTGCACCACAAATAATCCGGCGTGGCGAGCCGCTTCAAGCAGGCGGCGACAGGGCTCAATCGCCCGGCGCAGCAGGGAAACGTCGTTGCCCAGCGCTTCACCAAAGCCGTGGGGCTCGACGAAATCGCGTTGCATATCGATAACGATAAGCGCAGTGGCCGCCGGGTCGAACGAGTACGCAAAAGGTTGTGCATCAAGGGTTTTCATACCTGCTCCTTGCTGGTGTATGTTCTTTGGTCAGTGTAGGAAAGCGTCATGGCGCGCGCCCAAAAAGGATTTCTGCTTCACCCTCAAAAAAACTGAGGGCAGCGAGGTTTTATTGCAGGCACAATGGCTCAGACCTTGCGGCCTCTGGCCTGGCGAAAACAACGCCCATAGACCATTACGTCAAACGTGGAAAAAGCAAAGCGCGAATTTGTGATCGCGATAAAAAAAGGCGGGGAAACGTGAACGGAAAACTGAACGATTTAACGGCCATTGTGATGTGCGACAGCGTGCCGCAGCAGCTGAACGGCGGGGCGCTGGTGGTGCACTCGGTGTTTCATCATGCCTGCAATCTCACCACGCCGGACAATCAGTTAGTAACGCTGTTAACGCAGGATACCCCGCTGGCCCCGGGTGCGGTGCGGATGGCGTGCGCGGATTTGCGCCTGCGGTTTTCGACTGGCGAGACGCTGAGGCGGCAGACGGACGGTACGTTTGCCGCTGCGGACTGCCGTTTAACGCTGACAAACATTCCCTGCCAGTCCACCCGCGTACCGCACGATGCGGTTTTCCCGGAAAACTTACTGGCGCAACTGCGGGTATTTTTGCCCGTCATCGCGCCGGAGTACGGCATCTGGAATATTCTGCACAGCAGCAATGAACGTATGTTGCAGGCGGTGCGGCAGTTGGCGGCCTGGCTGGATGATGACGCGCAAGCGCCGGGTGACGCGCTAAAAACGCTGATCGGCGCGGGCGCGGGCCTGACGCCATCCGGGGATGATTTTTTGCTGGGCATGTTGTTTGCGCTGAAAGCGACACGTCATCGCCGGATTGATGACCTGGCGACGGCAATAACCGCTCTGTTGGATCGCACCACCACTATCAGCCGGGCAATGCTGTACTACGGCTGCCGCGGGCATTTCGGAGAGCAACTGCTGGCGCTGACCACGCCTGGCAATATATCGCTGAATCATCGGTTATTGCGCGTGGCGGAATACGGCCATTCGTCCGGCCACGACATGTTAACTGGTCTGTTCTTTACACTGCGCGCGCTGTCAGGCCAGTGGCTGTAGAAACTGCTGCTGGATTTCCGGCTTGCGTAGCTGTTCCATCCACCAGGAAAAACACGGGCGCGAATGTTCCGACGACCAGGCAAGATAGAGCGGCGTCGGCTGTTTGGCTTCTTCGATGGTCATGCAGACTAAGCGACCGTCATCCAGCCAGGGCTTGCAGATGTGATACGGCAGAAAACCAATCCCCAGCCCCGCCAGATGCATAGCGATCTTGCTGTGGTAATCCGGGGCCACCAGCGCTTTTTGACCACGCAGCAGCCAGGCGACTTTCGGCTCCAGCCGCACCGAGGTGTCGCGTATACAGACCGCCGGCCACGGGCGTAAATCCTCGGCGCGCAGCGGGCGCTGGTACGCGGCCAGCGGATGATCCGGGCTGATGGCGAACACCCATTCCGCGGTGCCGATATCTTCACAGCGAATTTCATTACCGGCTTTTAAATTTGGCGCGCCAATGGCGATATCCGCGCGTTTATCCAGTAACGCGTCCCAGACGCCGTCATGCACATCAATGGAAATATGAATTTCGGTTTGGGGAAAATGGCACTCGCTCTCGTGCAATAATTCATAAATAGGTTTCAGGCTGATGATGTTATTTAGCGACAGACTCAGCCGTGTTTCCACGCCTGCAGAAATACGCTGGGTGGAAAAACTTAATTCATCCAGTTCCGCCAGGATCAGTTCGCCCTTTTTAATAAAAAAGCGACCAGCCTCCGTCAGGCGCAGTTGTTTTCCATCGCGCTCAAATAAACGCACGCCCAGACTGCTTTCCAGTTTATGCACGGTGTAGCTCAGGGCCGTCGGGACCTTATGTAATTCTTCCGCTGCAGCCGCAAAACTTCCACAGCGCGCTGTGGTAATTACCACATGAAGAGCCTGGGCAGTAATGTGCATAAACCTTCCTCCTGATAACGCCGTAAGGGGATCTCAGGCTATCAGAATTACGCAGCAGAAACTGGAACTTAATTCGTTAATGATAATTAGCAACGTTTTTACCGCATCGTCACCATTTTGTGACATTTTTCATTGAATTTTATTATGAAAGCCGATGTGGGTTTTCCGCTCTACTTATGGAAAGCCTCAGGATTTTTTGCTGAAAGGCGTAAACTTTTCGGCATTTAGCGTTCATATCTTCGCCATTGCTCAAGAAATTTCAAATATCGTCAACAAATGGATATGACTGGTCTTGGGAGAGAAGTAAGACGATTATTCTGCCAGGTTGCCGGTAGCATAATTTTCCGTGCTGGAAATAGCGGTGCGAAGTTTTTTTAATCTTTGTTTGCTAATTCTCACCGTTGTTGTAAATCATGGATACCTGTATTGACGTTTTCACATTCTGTTGACAGATTGTAGGGCATGAGGGGCATTTCATGGAGAATCCGCGCTGCTACTCAGTCGTTTATGTGAACGGAATCCCCACCTCTTAACGCCGACCCAGCCGGTTAAAAAACAAAAAAGGCCAGGCGGTGCAAACCCACTGCAAAGGGTAAAACAACAACATCACATTTGGAGCAGAAGAATGAGTATTTCCTTGAAGAAGTCAGGGATGCTGAAGCTTGGTCTGAGCCTTGTGGCTATGACTGTCGCAGCAAGTGTACAAGCTAAAACTCTGGTTTATTGTTCAGAAGGTTCACCTGAAGGGTTCAACCCGCAGCTGTTTACCTCTGGCACAACCTATGACGCCAGCTCAGTACCTATCTATAACCGTCTGGTTGAATTCAAAACCGGCACCACGGAAGTTATTCCGGGCCTCGCTGAGAAGTGGGAAATCAGTGAAGACGGTAAAACCTACACCTTCCACCTGCGTCAGGGTGTGAAGTGGCAGGACAATAAAGAGTTCAAACCGACGCGTGATTTCAACGCCGATGACGTGGTGTTCTCTTTCGATCGTCAGAAAAACGCACAGAACCCGTACCACAAAGTCTCTGGCGGCAGCTATGAATACTTTGAAGGCATGGGCCTGCAAGACCTGATCAGTGAAGTGAAGAAAGTGGACGATAACACCGTTCAGTTCGTGCTGACGCGTCCTGAAGCGCCGTTCCTCGCTGACCTGGCGATGGACTTTGCCTCTATTCTTTCTAAAGAATATGCCGACAATATGATGAAAGCTGGCTCGCCGGAAAAAGTAGACCTGAACCCAATCGGTACCGGTCCGTTCCAGCTGCAGCAGTACCAGAAAGACTCTCGTATTCTCTACAAAGCGTTCGAAGGTTACTGGGGCACTAAGCCGCAGATCGATCGTCTGGTCTTCTCCATCACGCCTGACGCGTCCGTGCGTTACGCCAAACTGCAGAAGAACGAATGCCAGGTGATGCCATACCCGAACCCGGCTGACATCGCGCGCATGAAGCAGGATAAAAACATCAACCTGCTGGAGCAGGCGGGTCTGAACGTCGGCTATCTCTCTTTCAATACCGAGAAGAAACCGTTTGATGACGTCAAAGTACGTCAGGCGCTGACCTACGCGGTGAACAAAGACGCGATCATCAAAGCCGTTTATCAGGGTGCTGGCGTTGCGGCGAAGAACCTGATCCCGCCAACCATGTGGGGCTATAACGACGACGTTAAAGACTACACCTACGATCCTGAGAAAGCGAAAGCCCTGCTGAAAGAAGCCGGTCAGGATAAAGGCTTTACCGTTGAACTGTGGGCAATGCCAGTACAGCGTCCGTACAACCCGAACGCCCGCCGTATGGCTGAGATGGTTCAGGCCGACTGGGCGAAGATTGGCGTTCAGGCCAAGATTGTGACCTACGAGTGGGGCGAGTATCTGAAGCGCGCCAAAGCGGGTGAGCATCAGGCGGTAATGATGGGCTGGACCGGCGACAATGGGGATCCGGATAACTTCTTCGCGACCCTGTTCAGCTGCGCGGCGGCGAAAGACGGTTCCAACTACTCTCGCTGGTGCTACAAGCCGTTTGAAGATCTGATTCAACCGGCGCGTGCGACCGACGACCACAACAAGCGTATTGAACTCTACAAACAGGCTCAGGTCGTGATGCACGATCAGGCTCCGGCGCTGATCGTGGCTCACTCCACCGTGTACGAGCCAGTGCGTAAAGAAGTCAAAGGCTATGTGGTTGATCCGTTAGGTAAACACCACTTCGAAAACGTCTCTATCGAATAATAAAAGCAACGCCAGGTAAGCGCTACGCACCGTTAAGTCGGTACGTGTAGCGCCACCCGGCAGTAATGCTTTATCCCCTTCTCATTGAGGAGGGGATAAGATTTGTGAGCAATACAGACTCACGGTTCCAGGCCGTGCGTCATTAGAGAGAATCCGGGTTATGTTGCAGTTCATTCTCCGACGTTTGGGACTCGTCATCCCCACGTTTATCGGTATCACTCTTCTCACCTTTGCTTTTGTCCATATGATCCCCGGCGATCCGGTGATGATCATGGCAGGTGAGCGTGGTATCTCCCCTGAGCGTCATGCTCAACTGTTGGCTGAACTCGGTCTCGATAAGCCGATGTGGCAGCAGTACCTCCATTACATCTGGGGGGTTATGCATGGTGATTTAGGTATCTCGCTGAAAAGCCGTTTACCGGTGTGGGACGAGTTCGTGCCTCGCTTTAAAGCGACGCTGGAACTGGGTGTCTGCGCCATGATTTTCGCTACCGCCGTGGGGATTCCCGTGGGCGTGCTGGCCGCCGTTAAGCGCGGTTCCATTTTCGATCATACTGCTGTTGGCCTGGCGCTGACCGGCTATTCCATGCCGATCTTCTGGTGGGGCATGATGCTGATCATGCTGGTTTCCGTGCAACTCAACCTGACCCCCGTCTCCGGGCGCGTGAGCGACATGGTGTTCCTTGATGACTCGAACCCGTTGACCGGTTTTATGCTGATCGACACCGCAATCTGGGGTGAAGAGGGCAACTTCATTGATGCTGTGGTGCATATGATCCTGCCCGCGATGGTGCTTGGCACCATCCCTCTGGCAGTGATTGTGCGAATGACTCGTTCATCGATGCTGGAAGTGCTGGGCGAAGATTACATCCGTACCGCGCGCGCCAAAGGGCTGACGCGTATGCGTGTCATCATCATTCACGCGTTGCGTAACGCCATGCTGCCGGTGGTGACCGTGATTGGTCTACAGGTGGGAACGCTTCTGGCGGGCGCCATTCTGACCGAAACCATTTTCTCGTGGCCTGGCCTTGGGCGCTGGCTGATTGATGCGCTGCAACGTCGCGATTATCCGGTTGTGCAGGGTGGGGTGTTACTGGTGGCGACGATGATTATTCTCGTCAACCTGCTGGTCGACCTGCTGTACGGCGTGGTGAACCCGCGTATTCGTCATAAGAAGTAAGGGGCCATCATGTCACAGGTTACTGAAAATAAAGTTATTGCTGCGCCGGTGCCGATGACGCCGATGCAGGAGTTCTGGCACTATTTTAAACGCAACAAGGGCGCTGTGGTGGGGCTGGTGTACGTCGCGATCATGATCCTGATTGCGGTATTCGCCAACTTCCTGGCGCCGTATAACCCGGCAGACCAGTTCCGCGATACCCTGCTGGCGCCGCCGGCCTGGCAGGAAGGCGGCACGCTGGCGCATCTGCTGGGAACTGACGACGTGGGCCGCGATATCCTGTCGCGCCTGATGTATGGCGCGCGTCTGTCGCTGCTGGTGGGCTGCCTGGTGGTGGTGCTGTCGCTGGTGATGGGCGTCGTGCTGGGCCTTGTGGCCGGGTATTTCGGCGGCATCGTTGATAACATCATTATGCGTATCGTCGATATCATGCTGGCGCTGCCGAGCCTGCTGCTCGCGCTGGTGCTGGTGGCGGTCTTCGGTCCCTCGATTGGTAACGCCGCGCTGGCACTGACGTTCGTGGCGCTGCCTCACTATGTGCGACTGACGCGCGCCGCTGTACTGGTGGAGGTCAACCGCGACTACGTGACCGCTTCCCGCGTGGCGGGGGCCGGCGCGATGCGCCAGATGTTCATCAACATCTTCCCGAACTGCCTTGCGCCGCTGATCGTTCAGGCGTCGCTCGGTTTCTCTAACGCCATTCTCGATATGGCCGCGCTTGGCTTCCTGGGCATGGGTGCGCAACCGCCAACACCGGAGTGGGGCACCATGCTCGCTGATGTGTTGCAGTTCGCACAAAGCGCCTGGTGGGTCGTGACCTTCCCGGGTCTGGCGATCCTGCTGACGGTGCTGGCATTTAACCTGATGGGTGACGGTCTGCGTGACGCGCTCGATCCCAAACTGAAGCAGTAAGAGGTTCGAGATGGCGTTATTAAATGTAGATAACTTATCGGTGCATTTCGGCGATGTTGGTTCCGAATTCCGCGCCGTAGACCGCATCAGCTACAGTGTGAATCAGGGCGAAGTGGTTGGTATTGTCGGTGAGTCAGGCTCAGGAAAATCGGTCAGTTCGCTGGCGATTATGGGGCTGATTGATTATCCAGGCCGCGTGATGGCGGAAAATCTGCTGTTCAACGGCCAGGACCTGAAGCGTATTTCTGAGAAAGAGCGCCGTAATCTGGTTGGCGCCGAAGTGGCGATGATTTTCCAGGACCCGATGACCAGCCTGAATCCGTGCTACACCGTCGGTTTCCAGATTATGGAAGCGATCAAGGTGCATCAGGGCGGTAACAAGCAAACCCGTCGTCAGCGGGCGATTGACCTGCTGAACCAGGTGGGGATCCCCGATCCGGCCTCGCGTCTGGACGTGTATCCGCATCAGCTTTCCGGTGGGATGAGCCAGCGCGTGATGATCGCGATGGCTATTGCCTGTCGACCGAAGCTGTTGATTGCCGATGTACCGACGACGGCGCTGGACGTGACCATCCAGGCGCTAATCTGCGAGCTGCTGCTGGGTCTGCAGCGGACTGTGAACTTGGCGGG
>NZ_JBFWLF010000089.1:0-14706 GCF_050252275.1 Citrobacter sp.
AAACGCATCGCCAGGTCGCGGCTGATGTTTTCCTGCGCCGCCAGCAGGACGCCCTCACAGGTGGAACGTAGTTTACTGAGGATCACCTGCGCCTGCGCTTCGTCATGCAGCACCAACACCTCTCCGTCAAGCTCCGCCTGCGGCAGCGGCGACCAGCTATCGCCACACGACAATTTCAGGATCTGTTCACGGCTGAAAAAAGTCCCGATGTTGCGCAAGATCGTGGCCTGCTGCTGGTTGAGAAAGTCGTTGGCCGACGTCAGCGCCAGCCCGACCTCATGGCGGATCTCGTCGCTGACGCTGTCCTGGCTCACTTTCAGTTGCTGCATGTCCGCTTCCAGACGCATGATATTTTGCTGCAGCGTGTCAAAGGCCACCGTCAGACAGTGATAGCGGAAATCCAGATATTCGCGGGCGCTGTGGGCGTAATTCAGCAATTTATGCGAGGCGGAACGCAGCGCATACAGCGACGCATTGGCATAGGCGGCATGAATTAAGGTCTGGATCGGCTGTTCAAACAACGAATCTTCCCACAGCAAATCCGCCGCATGACGCAGGTGTTCGATATCATCCAGATCGGCGCTTCGCCAGCGCCGACCGAGCGCGGCTTCAGCAAAGTCCTGTACCCAGCGCTGCTCTTCGTGATCCGGCAGATGACCGTGGTTTGCCAGCTCATGGCGTGCCCGATTGGCCAGATATCCCCACATCGAGGAGACCGGATAAATCTGCGCCGGGTTAATACAACCCTTCATCAGGGTACCGGAAATCAACGCCCTCACCTGTTCTTCATCATCGCTGTTGCGATCTTTCTGGTCGAATTTATTCACCAACGCATACAACGGCACCGATTTTCCCACTGCGGCAATGGCCTGACGCACCTCTTCATCGGAAATCGATTTCAACTGCGTATAGTCCATCACCGCCAGAACGGCGGAGGCGCGAGCCAGTTGCTCATTGAGCATTTTTTGCAGATGCGGCTGCCCGGCTTCATTTGGCCCGGGTGTGTCCAGTAACGTCAGTTGACCCGGATAGTTCTCCAGCCCCGCCAGGTGCACAAATTCCACCTCAATCACCGGAATATGTTCAATCGCCGCATAGGCAGAAAAGGGAAAATCGACCTCCAGCGCTTTCGACAGGCGCACCAAATCGTTAAGGCTTTTCAGGCAGTGAAAGATCGGCTGTGCACCAAGATAATGGCGCTCAAACGCTTCCCCTCTTTCGATGCGCTGCATGAGGCCGTTCATGTCTTTATCAATTTCCAGCACCTGCGTCAGATTCTGCCGATCGCAGGCGCGCATGCTCTCTTGCAGGGTCTTCATCAGCGCATCGATGGGCGCAACGTGGGAAAAATGCAGCACCGGTTCTTTCTGACCAGGCGTATGGCGAATGAGTGTCGGCAGCGCGGTCATTGGACGGTTGCGATTGGGCAGCACCTCCGTGCCGACAATGGCATTGATCGTCGTCGATTTTCCCGCTTTCATGGTGCCGACGATCGCCAGCACCATTTCCAGTCGCGAGATTTTTCGCAACTCATTGTTCAGCGTGGCCTGCTGTGCCTCGACACCCCGGGTACTGAAATGCATGGGCTGAACGTTGAGATCGTCCTCACTTTTTAATGATGAAGTGCTCTCCAGAGTGGCCGTTGGCATTTTTTTTACGGTCTTAAGATGCTCTAAAGAGAGCATCAGCAAGCGTTCCGCTTCCTGGCTCAATTCATATATTGTCTGTGTGTACATAAAAAATGTTTCCTTAACGCAAATTTTTATTGCTTTTATTTAGCCGTTTCGTTTATTAGTGAATTCTCGGCTTTAATAATTACGTATGGAAAAAAGAATTTATTAATTAATCTATTGATATCAATGAATTTATTATTTTAATTGCTATTTTTTGAATAACACTCAGTGGCATAAGAAAGTAAAAAATCGTAGTTCAGATTTATAAAAACCAAGGCCAATTTTGGTTAATTTCACCTACCAGAATTAAGGGGCAAGGTGAGGTAAACGAACCCTAAGTAAAACTCGCTCAGCCAATTAGTTAGAATATTTCTCGTCACCTTATCTCAAATAACAAACGGTAGCAATTTCCCTTAAAAATAATAGCGCTTTTTTTCTGTCTGGCAGACAGGTTAGGTCACAGTACGGTATTTACCTTAAAAACAGAGTAGTCCCGACAACGTTAAGGATTTTGTGTATAATTGCGTCCTTTTTCGGCAATCTGCCATTTTTTGGGCGCTTTTGCCCTTGCTGACTTTTGAGGATATCGACATGTCATTACCCCACTGCCCACAATGCAACTCCGAATACACTTACGAAGATAACGGCATGTACATCTGCCCGGAATGCGCCCATGAATGGAACGATGCAGAACCAGCGCATGACAGCGACGAACTGATCGTTAAAGATGCCAACGGCAATCTGCTGGCTGACGGCGACAGCGTCACCGTCGTGAAAGATCTGAAAGTCAAAGGCAGCTCTTCAATGCTGAAAATCGGCACGAAAGTAAAAAACATTCGTCTGGTGGAAGGCGACCACAACATCGATTGCAAAATTGATGGCTTTGGTCCGATGAAGCTGAAATCAGAATTCGTGAAAAAGAACTGATGTAAATTGCCCGGTGGCGCTTCGCTTACCGGGCCTACGATAACTACACTTAACTGGCTTCTCTTACCTGAGGTAAAGATTATGTCGTTAAGTCCCTACATCTCTTTTGCCGGAAACTGTGCCGACGCCATCGCGTACTATCAAAAGACGCTGGGTGCAGAACTCCTTTATAAAATCAGCTTCGGTGAAATGCCCAAACCGGCGCAGGACAGCGAAGACGGTTGCCCGTACGGAATGACATTCCCCGATACCGCTATCGCTCATGCCAACGTGCACATTGCCAATAGCGACATCATGATGAGCGATAGCATTCCCACAGGAAACGCTCACTATTCAGGTTTCACGCTGGTCCTCGACACGCAAAATGTCAACGAAGGGAAGCAATGGTTTGACAATCTCGCCGCAGAGGGGCAAATCGAAATGGACTGGCAGGAAACCTTCTGGGCGCATGGCTTTGGCAAAGTCAGCGATCGCTACGGCGTACCGTGGATGATCAACGTCGTCAAACAACCCCAGCCAACCGAGTAACCTCACGGGAGGCATGCCTCCCGTTCTGTCATCAAACTCACCTTAACTCTTCATCGGCAGGTAACGTCCCCTTAACCCAAACGTCATATTGATCCGCCACGATAGGGCCACTTTTTTTAGAGAGGCCGCATCATGGAAACGATCATTCGCGTCGAAAAACTCTCCAAAACGTTCAATCAGCATCAGGCGCTGCATGCGGTTGATCTGAACATCTGTGCCGGTGAAATGGTCGCTCTGCTGGGGCCGTCGGGTTCCGGCAAATCCACCCTTTTACGTCATCTGAGCGGTTTGATTACCGGCGATAAATCAGCAGGTAGCCGCGTCGAACTCCTCGGCCGCACCGTTCAACACGAAGGTCGACTGGCGCGCGATATCCGCAAAAGCCGCGCGCATACCGGTTACATCTTCCAACAATTCAATCTGGTGAATCGCCTGACGGTGCTGGAGAACGTGCTGATTGGCGCACTCGGCAGCACGCCGTTCTGGCGCACCTGTTTTAGCTGGTTTAGCGCAGCGCAGAAACAGCGCGCGCTCCAGGCACTGACTCGCGTCGGGATGGCACACTTTGCGTACCAGCGCGTCTCTACGCTCTCCGGTGGTCAGCAGCAGCGCGTGGCCATTGCCCGGGCGCTGATGCAGCAGGCCAAAGTGATCCTCGCCGACGAGCCGATTGCCTCACTGGACCCGGAATCCGCGCGCATCGTGATGGACACCCTGCGCGACATCAACCAGACCGACGGTATTACCGTCGTCGTCACGCTGCATCAGGTGGATTACGCCCTGCGCTACTGCGAACGGATTGTCGCGTTGCGTCAGGGACACGTTTTCTACGACGGCAGCAGCCAGCTCTTTGATAACGAAAGATTTGACCATCTCTACCGCAGCATGAACCGCGTCGAACAGAACGCGCAGGCTGCTTAATTCAAAAAGACCAGGCGTTATTGGCGCAGACAGACTGGAGGCGGCCAGCGCGGAAAAACGGAGCGTACACATAGTACGTGAGGATGTTGAGCACTGTCCGAACTCAGGCTGGCAAGTGAAATAGCCTGGAACAACGTGAGGATAAAACATGAATTACAAGGCCGTTGCCGCGCTGGCGTTTACCAGCATGTTCAGCGTCAGTACTCTGCTCAGTCCCGCCTTTGCCGAAGAGCAGGAAAAAGCGCTGAACTTTGGCATTATTTCGACCGAATCACAGCAAAACCTGAAACCCCAATGGGACCCGTTCCTGAAGGATATGGAGAAGAAACTGGGCGTGAAAGTGAACGCTTTCTTCGCGCCGGACTACGCCGGGATCATCCAGGGTATGCGCTTTAATAAAGTCGACATCGCCTGGTATGGTAACCTGTCAGCAATGGAAGCCGTGGATCGCGCCAACGGCCAGGTCTTTGCCCAGACCGTCGCCGCCGATGGATCGCCGGGTTACTGGAGCGTGCTGATCGTCAACAAGGACAGTCCGATCAACAACCTCGACGATCTGATCGCCAAACGCAAAGATCTCACCTTTGGTAATGGCGATCCTAACTCTACCTCCGGCTATCTCGTCCCTGGCTATTACGTCTTCGCGAAAAACAATATCGCCGCCAGCGACTTCAAACGCACCGTCAACGCCGGCCATGAAACTAACGCCCTTGCGGTCGCCAACAAGCAGGTGGATGTCGCCACCAACAACACCGAGAACCTTGATAAGCTGAAAACGTCCGCGCCGGACAAGCTGAAAGCGCTGAAGGTTATCTGGAAGTCGCCGCTGATCCCAGGCGATCCGATCGTCTGGCGTAAGAACCTCTCTGAAGCCACCAAGGACAAGGTGTACGACTTCTTCATGAACTACGGCAAAACGCCGGAAGAAAAAACCGTACTGGAACGCCTGGGTTGGGCGCCGTTCCGCGCCTCCAGCGACCTGCAACTGGTGCCGATTCGCCAGCTCGCCCTGTTTAAAGAGATGCAGGGTGTGAAGGACAACAAAGGACTGAACGCTGAAGAGAAGACCAGCAAATCGTCTGCGATTAAAGCGCAGCTGGACGATCTTGACCGTCTGACCGCGGCGCTGAGCGCCATGACCAGCGTCACCAAAGCGGTGCAGTAAACCTGACGCCCGCTGGCGCTTCACTTACCGGCCTACAAACGTAGGCCGGATAAGGCGGAGCCGCCATCCGCCAATAACGTACGCACGGAGCTAAACATGCAAACCATCACCGTTGCCCCGCCAAAGCGCAGTTGGTTCTCGCTCGTCAGTTGGGCCATTCTGCTCGCCGTGCTGGTCGTGTCGTGGAAAGGCGCCGAAATGGCCCCGCTCACGCTGATTCAGGATTCCGCCAACATGGCGACGTTTGCCGCCGACTTCTTTCCGCCGGACTTTAGCCAGTGGCAGGACTACCTCGGCGAAATGGCGGTGACCCTGCAAATCGCCGTCTGGGGAACCGCGCTGGCCGTGATCCTCTCCATTCCTTTCGGCCTGATGTGCGCCGACAACCTCGTGCCCTGGTGGATCTACCAGCCGATGCGCCGTCTGATGGATGCCTGCCGCGCCATTAACGAAATGGTGTTTGCGATGCTATTTGTGGTCGCTGTCGGCCTCGGTCCGTTTGCGGGCGTCATGGCGCTGTTTATCCATACCACCGGCGTGCTCTCCAAGCTGCTGTCCGAAGCGGTGGAAGCCATTGAACCCGGTCCGGTTGAAGGCATTCGCGCCACTGGCGCTAACAAAATTGAAGAAATTCTTTACGGTGTACTGCCCCAGGTGATGCCGCTGCTGATCTCCTACTCGCTGTACCGCTTTGAATCCAACGTCCGTTCAGCAACTGTCGTCGGGATGGTGGGCGCAGGCGGCATTGGCGTCACGTTGTGGGAGGCAATTCGCGGTTTCCAGTTCCAGCAAACCTGCGCCCTGATGGTGTTAATCATTGTGACCGTCAGCCTGCTGGATTTTCTCTCCCAGCGTTTACGTAAGCACTTTATCTGATTAGCGAGGCATTGATTGCTATGCACTTGTCTACACATCCGACCAGTTATCCGACGCGTTATCAGGAGATTGCCGCGAGACTTGAGCAGGAGCTACGTCAACATTACCGCTGCGGCGATTATCTGCCCGCCGAGCATCAGCTTGCCGCGCGTTATGAGGTTAATCGCCACACCCTGCGCCGCGCCATCGATCAGTTGGTGGAACGCGGCTGGGTCCAGCGTCGTCAGGGCGTCGGCGTACTGGTGCTGATGCGCCCGTTCGATTATCCGCTTAACGCCCAGGCACGCTTCAGTCAGAACCTGTTGGATCAGGGAAGTCATCCCACCAGCGAAAAACGGCTGGCGGTACTGCGCCCGGCCTCCCGTCACGTTGCCGATGCGCTCAGCGTGCAGGAAGGCGATAACGTCATCCACTTGCGCACCCTGCGGCGGGTGAACGGCATCGCCCTGTGTCTGATTGACCATTACTTTTCCGACCTGGCCCTTTGGCCGCTGCTGCAGGGTTTTAACCACGGCTCACTGCACGACTATTTGCGCGAACAGTCCGGCCTGACGCTCAAGCGCACCCAGACGCGCATCAGCGCCCGGCGTGCGCAGGCGAAAGAGAGCAAGGTGCTGGAAATCCCCAACATGGCGCCGCTGCTCTGCGTGCGCACCCTGAACCACCGTGAAGGCGAGGAACGTGCGATGGAGTATTCCGTCAGCCTGACCCGCGCCGACATGATCGAATTCACTATGGAGCACTGAATGCATTTCGATACCGCCACCCGCCAGCGCTGGATGCGCGCGCTGGCTTACAGCAAGGCCGATGCCCTGAATGCGCGACTCCAGGCGTTAACGCTGGCACCGGAATATGAACTGATTCGCCCCCCGGAATGCGGACTGATGCAAATTCAGGCGCGCATGGGCGGCACCGGCAACCGTTTCTTTGCCGGAGACACCACGCTGACCCGCGCGGTGGTTCGCCTGAAAAGCGGCACGCTGGGTTACAGCTACCTGCTGGGACGCAACAAACGCCACGCCGAGCAGTGCGCCGTTATCGACGCTTTACTGCAGGAACAGACACATTTCCAGAACCTGATGGAAACCTTAATTAGCCCGCTGGAAGCAGAACGCGATGCGGAAATCACCGCCCGTCGCGCCGAAGTCAACGCCAGCCGGGTCGACTTCTTTACGCTGGTGCGCGGAGATAACGAATGACCCTACAGACCGCCTTTACCCTGCCCGTCCAGGACGCCCAACAAAGCTTTCGCCGTCTGCTGAAAGCAATGAGCGAACCGGGGGTGATTGTTGCCTTACATCAATTGAAACACGGCTGGCAGCCGTTGAATCTGGCGACCACCAGCGTCCTGCTGACGTTAGTCGACGGCGATACGCCGGTGTGGCTGTCGCCTGCGATGAATAACGACATCGCCAGCCAGAACCTGCGTTTTCACACCAATGCTCCGATGGTCGAACAACCCCAACTGGCGGCCTATGCCGTAGCCGACGAGCGCATCAGCAGCGAACAGCTTAATGCGCTTTCTGCCGGTTCTGCGGTCGCGCCAGAAAACAGCGCCACGCTCATCGTACAGGTTTCCAGTCTGAGCGGTGGGCGGATGTTACGCCTGACCGGGGCTGGTATCGCCGAAGAGCGAATGATCGCACCGCAGTTGCCAGACTGCCTGATCCACGAACTCACCGAACGCCCGCATCCGTTCCCGCTGGGCGTTGACCTCATCCTTACCTGCGGCGAACGGCTGCTGGCTATCCCGAGAACCACCCATGTGGAGGTGTGCTGATGTACGTAGCCGTCAAAGGGGGCGAGAAGGCGATAGCCAACGCCCATGCGTTACAGGAGCAGCGACGCCGGGGCGACGATGCCGTTGCCGAACTGAGCGTGGCGCAGATCGAACAGCAGATGAATCTGGCTGTTGATCGCGTCATGACCGAAGGCGGCATCGCCGATCGCGAACTGGCGGCGCTGGCGCTCAAGCAGGCCAGTGGCGATAACGTCGAAGCCATCTTTCTGCTGCGCGCTTACCGCACCACGCTGGCAAAGCTGGCGGTAAGCGAACCGCTGAACAGTGGGGAAATGCGCCTGGAACGCCGTATCTCGGCAGTCTACAAGGATATTCCGGGCGGACAGCTGTTAGGACCAACCTACGACTACACCCATCGTCTGCTCGATTTTACGCTGCTGGCGAATGGCGAAACGCCGCCGCTGCGGACTGCAGAAAGTACGCAGGACGCCGCCCCGCACGTCTTTTCTCTGCTGGCGAATCAAGGGCTGGCGAAGCCCGAAGAAGATAACGGCGCCACGCCGGATGACATCACCCGCACGCCGCCGGTTTACCCCTGCTCCCGTGCGTCACGCCTGCAACAGCTGATGCGCGGCGATGAGGGCTATCTGCTGGCGCTGGCCTACTCCACCCAACGCGGCTACGGGCGCAATCACCCGTTCGCAGCCGAAATCCGTAGTGGCTACGTTGCGCTGGAAACGGTACCGGAAGAGCTGGGATTTGCGGTCAACGTCGGCGAACTGCTGATGACCGAATGTGAAATGGTCAACGGCTTTGTCGCCCCGGACAACGATGCGCCTCACTTTACCCGCGGCTACGGACTGGTGTTCGGCATGAGCGAACGCAAAGCGATGGCAATGGCGCTGGTGGACAGAGCCCTACAGGCACCCGACTACGATGAAACGGTCACAGGACCGGCGCAGGACGAAGAGTTCGTGCTGGCGCACGCGGATAACGTCGAGGCGGCGGGTTTTGTTTCGCACCTCAAGCTCCCCCACTACGTCGATTTCCAGGCCGAGCTGGAACTGCTCAAACGCCTGCAACAGGAGGCCGCCCGTGACCACTAACCTCTTCGGCTACAACTTTGCTTATCTGGATGAGCAAACCAAACGCATGATCCGCCGCGCGATCCTCAAAGCGGTGGCGATCCCCGGCTATCAGGTGCCATTCGGTGGCCGCGAAATGCCGATGCCTTACGGCTGGGGAACCGGTGGGATCCAGATTACCGCCAGCGTGATTGGTGAACCGGACGTGCTGAAGGTTATCGATCAGGGCGCAGATGATACCACCAACGCGGTATCGATCCGCAACTTCTTCAAACGCGTCACCGGAGTCAATACCACCGAGCGCACGGAAGACGCCACGTTAATCCAGACCCGTCACCGGATCCCGGAAACGCCGCTGACGGAAGATCAGATCCTGATCTTCCAGGTGCCGATCCCTGAACCGCTGCGTTTTATCGAACCTCGCGAAACGGAAACCCGCACTATGCATGCGCTGGAGGAGTACGGGATCATGCAGGTGAAGCTGTATGAAGATATCGCCCGCTTCGGCCATATCGCCACCACTTACGCCTACCCGGTGAAAGTCAACGGACGCTATGTGATGGACCCGTCGCCGATCCCGAAATTCGACAACCCGAAGATGGACATGATGCCCGCCCTTCAGTTGTTTGGCGCGGGACGCGAAAAACGCATCTATGCCGTACCGCCGTATACCCGCGTGGAAAGTCTCGATTTCGACGATCATCCGTTCACCGTACAAACCTGGGATGAGCCCTGCGCCATCTGCGGTTCAACGCACAGTTATCTTGATGAAGTGGTACTCGATGACACCGGCAAACGCATGTTTGTCTGCTCCGACACCGACTACTGCCGCCAACAGAGCGAGGCACTCAGCCAATGACGCAACCGCTGCTTTCGGTTAATAACCTGACCCATCTCTACGCGCCGGGTAAAGGCTTCAGCGAGGTCTCTTTTGACCTGTGGCCTGGCGAAGTGCTGGGCATTGTCGGGGAGTCCGGTTCCGGCAAAACCACCCTGCTGAAATCCCTCTCCTCGCGCCTGACGCCGCAGTCGGGCGAGATTCAGTACCAGAGCCGTTCACTGTACGCCATGAGCGAAGCCGACCGCCGCCGCCTGTTGCGCACTGAATGGGGCGTGGTACATCAGCACCCGTTGGATGGCCTGCGTCGTCAGGTCTCGGCGGGCGGTAATATCGGCGAACGCCTGATGGCGACCGGCGCACGCCACTACGGCGAGATCCGCGCCACCGCCCAGCGCTGGCTGGAGGAGGTCGAAATTCCGGCCTCTCGTATCGACGATCTGCCGACCACCTTTTCCGGCGGCATGCAGCAGCGTCTGCAGATCGCCCGCAACCTCGTCACCCACCCGAAGCTGGTATTTATGGATGAGCCGACCGGCGGTCTCGACGTCTCCGTCCAGGCGAAACTGTTGGATCTGCTGCGCGGGCTGGTGGTGGAACTGGATCTGGCGGTGGTGATTGTCACCCATGATTTAGGCGTGGCGCGCCTGCTGGCAGATCGTCTGCTGGTGATGAAACAGGGTCAGGTGGTGGAAAGTGGATTAACCGACCGCGTGCTCGACGATCCACATCATCCGTATACCCAGTTGCTGGTGTCGTCCGTATTGCAGAACTGATTTTTTGTTTTGCCGGATGGCGGCTACGCCTTATCCGGCAATCGAATGCCCAAATGCTTAAAGAGGCTAAAAATGAACGCGATCCGCGTTGAAAACGTCAGTAAAACCTTTGTGCTCCACCAGCAAAACGGCGTGCGCCTGCTGGTGCTGCAAAATGCCTCGCTGGAAGTCAAAAACGGTGAATGCGTCGTTCTACATGGCCATTCCGGCAGCGGAAAATCGACGCTGCTGCGTTCGCTGTATGCCAATTATCTGCCCGACGAGGGGCATATTCACATTCGCCATCACGACGAATGGGTGGATCTGGTGCACGCTCCGGCGCGCAAAGTGCGGGAAGTCCGCCGCGCCACGATCGGTTGGGTGAGCCAGTTTCTGCGGGTGATCCCACGGATCTCCGCGCTGGACGTAGTAATGCAGCCGCTGCTGGATCTCGGCGTACCGCGCGAGGCGTGCGCCGCTAAAGCCGCAAGCCTGTTGACCCGTCTGAACGTGCCGGAACGCTTGTGGCACCTCGCCCCATCAACCTTTTCCGGCGGTGAACAACAGCGCGTGAACATCGCGCGCGGATTTATCGTCGATTATCCGATTCTGTTACTCGACGAACCGACCGCGTCGCTGGATGCCAGAAACAGTGCCGCCGTGGTGGCGCTGATTGAAGAGGCGAAAGCGCGCGGTGCGGCCATTGTCGGCATTTTTCACGATCAAACTGTGCGCGACCGCGTAGCGGATCGTTTGCACCTGATGGGAACAACACCATGATTATCAATAATGTAAAGCTGGTGCTGGAAGATGAAGTGGTGCAGGGATCGCTGGAAATGCAGGATGGCGTGATTCGCGCGTTTGCGCAAAGTCAGAGCCGTCTTCCGCAAGCGCTGGACGGAGAAGGCGGCTGGCTGCTGCCGGGGCTGATTGAGTTGCACACCGATAATCTCGACAAATTCTTTACCCCACGGCCGAAAGTGGACTGGCCCGCGCATTCCGCAATGAGCAGCCACGACGCGCTGATGGTCGCCAGCGGTATCACCACCGTGCTGGACGCGGTGGCGATTGGCGATGTCCGCGACGGCGGCGATCGTCTGGAAAACCTGGAGAAAATGATCAACGCCGTGGAGGAGACGCAAAAGCGTGGGGTGAACCGCGCCGAGCATCGCCTGCATCTGCGCTGCGAACTGCCGCACCACACCACGCTGCCGCTGTTCGAGAAGCTGGTCAGCCGCGAACCGGTTACGCTGGTTTCGCTGATGGATCACTCGCCGGGCCAGCGTCAGTTCGCCAACCGCGAGAAGTATCGTGAATATTATCAGGGTAAATATTCGCTGACCGATGAACAGATGACGCGTTATGAAGAGGAACAACTGGCCCTGGCGGCTCGCTGGTCGCAGCCCAACCGGACTGCCATCGCGCAACTGTGCCGCGAGCGCAACATTGCACTGGCAAGCCATGATGACGCCACCTCCGGGCATGTGCAGGAATCCCACCAGCTTGGCAGCGTGATCGCCGAATTTCCCACCACGTTTGAAGCCGCAGAAGCCTCGCGCCAGCACGGCATGAACGTACTGATGGGCGCACCGAACATTGTGCGCGGTGGCTCTCATTCCGGCAACGTCGCGGCGCACACGCTGGCAGAATTGGGGTTGCTGGATATCCTCTCGTCAGATTACTACCCCGCCAGCCTGCTGGATGCCGCGTTTCGCGTCGCAGACGACGCGGCTAACTGTTTCACCCTGCCGCAGGCGATCCGCCTGGTGACCGCCAACCCGGCGCGGGCGCTCAGTCTCCGCGATCGCGACGTGATCGCCGAAGGTAAGCGCGCCGATCTGGTACTGGCGCACCGTAAAGGCGATCACATCCACATCGACCACGTCTGGCGCCAGGGAAAGAGGGTGTTCTGAGTATGGGAAAACTGATCTGGCTGATGGGGCCGTCCGGCTCCGGGAAGGACAGTTTGCTGAACGCACTCCGTCAGCAAGAACATGCGCAACTCCTGGTGGCGCACCGTTATATCACTCGCGCAGCGAATGCCGGGAACGAAAATCATGTTGCCCTGAGCGAGCAAGAGTTTTTCACCCGCGCCGGGCATAACCTGCTGGCGCTAAGCTGGCATGCTAACGGCTTTTATTATGGCGTCGGCGTGGAGATCGATCTCTGGCTTAACGGCGGCTTCGACGTGGTGGTCAACGGCTCACGTGCGCATCTACCCCAGGCGCAGGCGCGCTACGGCACGGCACTGCTGCCGGTCTGCTTGCAGGTCTCCCCTACGATTTTGCGCCAGCGCTTACAGGCGCGCGGGAGGGAAAGCGAACCCGAGATCGCTGCGCGTCTCGAACGCGCCGCCCGCTACGCCCCGTTTGGCTGCCATACGCTCAATAACGACGGCAGTTTGCACCAGTCCGTCGATTCGCTGTTAACGTTAATGGGGCGCAAGGAGCCACGCCATGTCTGCCTGTGAACTTCGTCGCGCCACCGGACAAGACGCCGGGGCCGTGTACGCGCTCATCTGCGAACTGAAGCAAGCCCAGTTTGATTACCCGACCTTTTGCGCCGGATTCACCGCCAATTTGCAGGATGACCGACTGCGTTATCAGCTGGCGCTGCTTGAGGGCCAGGCGGTTGGACTCATTGGCCTGCATCTGCAGTATCATTTACACCACGCCAACTGGATTGGCGAGATTCAGGAACTGGTGGTGATGCCGCAGGCACGGGGTCTGAAAATCGGTAGCCAGTTACTGGCATGGGCAGAACAGGAAGCCCGCGAGGCAGGCGCAGAGATGACAGAGCTGTCCACCAGCGTGAAGCGTCATGACGCCCACCGTTTTTATCGGCGCGAAGGCTACGAACAAAGTCATTTTCGCTTCACAAAAGCATTGTGAGATACGTAGGCCGGATAAGCCGCTCGCGTCGCCATCCGGCACGATACGACAAGGGGAATCACGATGAGTCTGAGCATCACGCTAAGCGGCACCGGCGGTGCGCAAGGGGTACCCGCGTTTGGCTGCGACTGTGCAGCCTGTCGCCGCGCACGCCTGCAGGAACCGTATCGCCGACGCCCGTGTAGCGGCGTGGTCAAATTCAACGATACGGTGACGCTGCTGGATGCGGGCATACCGCACCTGATGGACGACTGGCCGGCGGGCAGCTTTCGACAGTTTTTACTCACCCATTATCATATGGATCACGTACAGGGATTGTTTCCGCTACGCTGGGGCGTCGGTGCGTCCATCCCGGTGTACGGCCCGCCGGACGAACAGGGGTGCGACGATCTGTTTAAGCATCCCGGCATTCTCGATTTTAGCCACACCGTCGAGCCGTTTGTGGTGTTTGAGTTACAAGGATTGCAGGTCACACCGCTGCCGCTGAATCACTCAAAGCTGACGTTGGGTTATCTTCTGGAGACAGCGCACAGCCGCGTGGCATGGCTGTCTGACACCGCCGGACTGCCCGATAAAACGCTCACCTTTCTGCTCAACAATCAGCCACAAGTTATCGTCATCGACTGTAGCCATCCGCCACGTCCCCAACCGCCGCGCAATCACTGTGATTTAAATACGGTCATTGCGCTTAATGAAGTGATTCGCTGCCCGCAGGTGATCCTCACGCATATCAGCCACGCGTTCGATGTCTGGCTGATGGATAATCCGCTCCCGGACGGATTTGAAGCAGGCTATGACGGGATGCAGATTATGGTCGATTAACGCCCGTAATCCTCTTCCATTCGGCTTTCTTCATCTTCCAGTTGGCGGCGTTCACGATCGAGCTGGCGCTGACGTTCATCAAGCTGCCGTCTGCGATCCTCAAACTGACGCCGGCGATCATCATATTGTCTGCGGCGATCGTCGCTCATTTCGTTCTGCCACCTGTCGTCGCGCGAATCCTCGTAATCCCGCCCGCTATCGCTGTCAGGCTTATAAGCATCGTTGATCGCCTGCTGAATGTTGCCGATAGCATCATCAATGATATCGGCCTGTGCCGGCACGGTAGCCAGCGACAGCAGGCTGAATAAAAAGAGTGTCAGGGTGCGTTTCATAGAACCAGCCTCAAAAGGGGACGGTTTCTACGTTAGTTATCGCCCTGTGCGACGAGTAGCGGAGGAATCTCAATTTGGTATCGGGTTCCGCTACAGCCTCCGTCGGCACAACGCCAAATCGTCACGTCAAATATGACGACAGCCTGATTTTC
>NZ_JBFWLF010000090.1:0-14624 GCF_050252275.1 Citrobacter sp.
TTGAAGGCGTGCATCAAAAGGCGCTGGATAGCCTTCGGGCGGCAGGTTATACCAACATCGAATTTCACAAAGGGGCACTGGATGCTGAAGAGCTGAAAGAGTCCATCCGTGATGCCCACTTCATTGGCCTGCGATCCCGTACCCATCTGACAGAAGAGGTGATTAACGCGGCGGAAAAACTGGTCGCTATCGGTTGCTTCTGTATCGGCACCAACCAGGTAGACCTGAAGGCGGCAGCAAAGCGCGGTATTCCGGTGTTTAACGCGCCGTTCTCTAACACTCGTTCCGTGGCGGAGTTGGTGATTGGTGAGTTGCTACTGCTGCTGCGCGGCGTACCGGAAGCAAATGCCAAAGCGCACCGCGGCGTGTGGAATAAACTGGCTGCCGGTTCGTTTGAAGCGCGTGGTAAAAGACTCGGCATTATTGGCTACGGCCACATCGGGACTCAGTTGGGTATTCTGGCGGAATCCCTGGGGATGCACGTTTACTTCTACGACATTGAAAACAAGCTGCCGCTGGGTAATGCCACTCAGGTTCAGCATCTGTCTGAACTGCTCAACATGAGCGACGTGGTCAGCCTGCACGTGCCGGAAAACGCCTCAACGAAGAACATGATGGGCGCGAAAGAGATCGCGCTGATGAAGCCTGGCTCGCTGCTGATCAACGCCGCACGTGGCACCGTGGTAGATATTCCCGCGTTGTGCGATGCGCTGGCGACCAAACACCTGGCAGGGGCGGCAATCGACGTGTTCCCAACCGAGCCGGCAACCAACAGCGATCCGTTCACTTCACCGCTCTGCGACTTTGACAACGTGATCCTGACGCCGCATATCGGAGGCTCCACTCAGGAAGCGCAAGAAAACATCGGTCTGGAAGTGGCAGGTAAACTGGCGAAGTATTCCGATAACGGCTCTACGCTTTCTGCGGTTAACTTCCCGGAAGTGTCGCTGCCGCTCCACGGCGGGCGTCGTCTGATGCACATCCATGAAAACCGTCCTGGCGTGCTGACTTCCCTGAACCAGATTTTTGCCGAGCAGGGCGTCAACATTGCCGCGCAGTATCTGCAAACGTCGGCGCAAATGGGCTATGTCGTTATCGATATTGAAGCGGATGAAGCAGTCGCCGAGAAAGCGCTGTTGGCGATGAAGGCCATTCCGGGCACTATTCGCGCGCGCCTGTTGTACTGATTCTTACCGATGCGGGCAGGCGCTGAGTCTGCCCGTCATTTCTTCCTTTCTCCCTTCGTTTTCCCGACATCGTCATCCCTTGTTGTAACGCATACATCCTGTTTTCGAGCCTTGCCGCAATTGATGATTAAAGGCTTCGCTACGCGTTGTACATCAACAAAAGGAATTTACGATAGAGGCGCAGCACAGCGCTGAAACGAGAAAGCCCCTACCGAAGCAGGGGCTCTAAAAAGGAAAGGGACGATGATGAGTTATGTCATCATGCTGCTTATCCTGTTAATCATCGCCTGGCCAGCATATTAACAGCGAAAACGCAGGAGGGAGGTTCGCCTCCCTCACCCTTACCGAGGAAATTTAGGTCAAAAAAACGGCGGTGTCAATCAGCAAAGAAGCGCTTACCACTCCCACACTTTTGACGGCGTTACGACGGCCGGTAAGGGGACATCCCACTCTTCTGCCGGCAATTTCTCCACACGCTGACAGTCGTGGGCATACCCTACGGGCGTCAGACCATGCTGTTGCCAGTTTTGCAAGGTGCGATCGTAGAATCCGCCACCCATCCCTAAACGCTGACCGTACTCATCAAACGCCACCAGTGGCGTGACCAGCACGTCCAGTTGCGAAAGCGGCAGAACATCACGAACGTCGAGTTTAGGTTCCTGAATCTTCAGCCGATTAGTGATCAGTTCACTGTGCGGGTGATAGTGCAGAAACAGCAAATTACCGGGGCTGAATGGGTGCAGGACCGGGAGATAGACGCGTTTTCCCGCGTGCCAGAGTTGTTCGATTAGGGGCTGAGTATCGAGTTCGCCATCAAATGACAAAAACACGGCGACCGTGTGCGCCATCACTACGGGAGGGTATGCAAGCATGCGTGTTGCGGCCTGCTGACCGAAGGTGATTTGCTGCGAAAGTGTGAGCGCACGACGACGTTGCCTAATCATCTGGCGAATGGTTTGTCGTGATAAAGGGAGTTCAGAAAGTAATGTCATGGCTGTCGCCAGGTAGAAGGAGAATCTCCGAGATGCCGCCGCAGGCTGTAACCCTTGAACCCTTGGTTCAAGGTGAATGCGTCGTCACAGTTTTAAGGCTTCTCGGACGGACCGAGCATGCTCACCAACCATGGATCGCCACATTCTTGTGGTATGAAATATCGGCTCAGGGGACTGGCCCGCTTGCAAACATCTCAGAGAAATTTTTGTCTTCACGGTCACTCTACCATAGTAAACCGAAAAGTGTTATTCAAAGTTTTGGTTCGTTTTTTCGGTTATGCGACCCTGATCAAGCAGTGCCTGTTCAATGGTCTGTTGGAGCATCCGAATACGTTGTTCCATGCTCGCCGCGTAGTCGCGGGTCTTCGCTTTTTCCTGAGCCAGTTCGTAGCTAATATTCAGTGCAGCAATGAATACCAGTTGCTCAGTATTTGTGACTCTAGTGCGAACTTTCAGATCTTGCAACCGCTGATTCAGATCGTCCGCAGCCTGATTCAACGCATCCCTTTGTTCAGGCGGGCAATTCACTCGCAGTGAACGGCCAAATATTTGGATATCGACGGGTTGTGCAGACATGCCACCTTCCTGCTGATTGACTGTGCTGCCTTCGTCTCCAGACCCTGGGTCCGCGAAGGGGCGACACTATAGCTACCCTGGTGTGAAGATACAAGCCCTATTCTGGTTCACCAGGGTCCAAAGTGGTAGCATACCATGAATATCCTCCCTTTGATGACGAATGCTTATGTCTATACAGAACGAAATGCCTGGTTACAGTGAAATGAACCAGTATTTGAACCAACAAGGGGCCGGACTGACCCCTGCGGAAATGCACGGTTTGATCAGCGGGATGATTTGCGGTGGTAATAACGACAGCTCCTGGCAGCCGCTGCTTCACGACCTGACGAACGAAGGGCTGGCCTTCGGTCATGAACTGGCTCAGGCGCTGCGTAAAATGCACTCCGCGACCAGCGACGCGCTTGAAGATGATGGTTTCCTTTTTCAGCTTTATCTGCCTGAAGGCGATGACGTGAGCGTTTTCGATCGTGCAGACGCACTGGCGGGATGGGTTAATCACTTCCTGCTTGGCCTCGGCGTCACGCAGCCGAAGCTTGATAAAGTGACCGGAGAAACGGGCGAAGCTATCGACGATTTGCGCAACATCGCGCAGCTCGGCTATGACGAAGAGGAAGATCAGGAAGAGCTGGAGATGTCGCTCGAAGAGATCATCGAGTATGTGCGTGTCGCGGCGCTGCTGTGCCACGATACCTTCACTCGTCAGCCGCCGACCGCACCGGAAGTGCGTAAACCGACCCTACACTAAAAAGTAAAACGATAATGGAGGCCACCACGTCATGACACCGCAGGAATACCAACGTCGTCGCCAGGCACTGCTTGCGCAAATGCAGCCAGGCAGCGCCGCGCTGATTTTTGCCGCGCCGGAAGTAACGCGCAGCGCGGACAGTGAATACCCGTATCGCCAGAGCAGCGATTTCTGGTATTTCACCGGTTTTAACGAACCGGAAGCCGTTCTGGTACTGATTAAAAGCGACGATACCCATAACCACAGCGTGTTGTTCAACCGCATTCGCGATCTGACTGCAGAAATCTGGTTTGGTCGACGTCTGGGACAAGATGCCGCGCCGGAAAAACTGGCGGTGGATCGCGCGCTGGCCTTCAGCGAAATTAATCAACAGCTTTTTCAACTTCTTAATGGTCTGGACGTGGTGTATCACGCGCAGGGCGAATATGCGTATGCGGATGAGATTGTCTTCACCGCGCTGGAAAAACTGCGCAAAGGCTCGCGCCAGAACCTGAAAGCGCCGTCGACCCTGATCGACTGGCGGCCGATGGTGCATGAAATGCGCCTGTTTAAGTCGCCCGAAGAGATTGCGGTGATGCGTCGTGCTGGAGAAATTACGGCACTCGCGCATACCCGGGCGATGGAGAAATGCCGTCCGGGGATGTTTGAGTATCACCTGGAAGGCGAAATTCACCACGAATTTACTCGCCACGGCGCACGCTATCCGTCCTACAACACCATTGTGGGCAGCGGTGAAAATGGCTGTATTCTGCATTACACCGAAAATGAAAGTGAACTGCGTGACGGTGATTTGGTGCTGATTGATGCAGGTTGTGAATACCAGGGCTATGCCGGGGATATCACCCGAACGTTCCCGGTGAATGGCAAATTTACCCCGGCGCAACGTGAAATCTACGACATCGTCCTGGAATCACTGGAAACCAGCCTGCGTCTGTACCGTCCGGGCACCTCGATTCAGGAAGTCACCGGCGAAGTCGTGCGCATTATGATTACCGGGCTGGTGAAGCTGGGTATTTTGCAGGGCGAAGTGGATCAACTGATCGCCGATAACGCGCATCGTCCGTTCTTCATGCACGGTCTGAGCCACTGGCTGGGGCTGGATGTCCATGATGTCGGCGAATATGAGCAGGATCGTTCCCGCATCCTGGCGCCGGGAATGGTGATTACCGTTGAACCAGGGCTGTATATTGCGCCTGATGCCGATGTCCCGGAAGCGTATCGGGGGATCGGGATCCGTATTGAAGATGACATTCTGATCACCGAAAACGGCAACGAAAATCTGACCGCTGGCGTCGTCAAAAAGGCGGATGAGATTGAAGCGTTAATGGCGGCGGCGAAAAAGGCATGAGCGTGATCATTGTTGGCGGTGGCATGGTGGGCGCGACGCTGGCGCTGGCGATTTCCCGGTTGAGTCAGGGGACGCTGCCGGTTCATCTGATTGAAGCGACCGCCCCCGAAGCGGACAGTCATCCCGGGTTTGATGCCCGGGCGATTGCGCTCGCGGCGGGGACCTGCCAACAACTGGCACGCATTGGCGTCTGGCAGGCAATTGCCGACTGCGCCACCGCGATCAATACCGTCCACGTCAGCGATCGGGGTCATGCCGGTTTTGTGACGCTCGACGCTGAGGACTATCGCATTCCGGCGCTGGGTCAGGTGGTTGAGCTGCATGACGTGGGGTTACGCCTGTTTGCTCTGCTGCGAAAAGCGCCTGGCGTCACGTTGCACTGCCCGGATCGGGTTGCCAGCGTGTCGCGTACCGAAGACCAGGTGAATGTCACGCTGGAGACGGGCGAAACGATCGTCGGACGCGTTCTGGTGGCAGCGGATGGTACCCGTTCAGCGCTGGCCACCGCCTGCGGCGTTGACTGGCAACAGGAACCCTATGAGCAGTTGGCGGTGATCGCTAACGTCTCAACCGCCGTTGCACATAATGGCCGCGCGTTTGAACGGTTTACGGCGCATGGACCATTGGCGATGCTGCCGATGTCTGAAGGGCGCAGTTCGCTGGTGTGGTGCCATCCGCTGGAACACCGTGAGGAGATTCTGAGCTGGTCAGATGAACGTTTCTGTCGCGAACTCCAGACGGCATTTGGCTGGCGGTTGGGGAAAATCACGCACGCAGGCAAACGGAGCGCGTATCCGCTGTCGCTCACCGCGGCGGCGAAGGCGTTCACGCACCGTACCGTGCTGGTGGGTAACGCCGCGCAGACGCTGCATCCGATTGCAGGGCAAGGGTTCAACCTCGGACTGCGCGATGTTATGAGTCTCGCCGAAACGCTGACTGAAGCGCAGGCAACGGGCAGGGACGTCGGTGATTACGCCGTGCTCTCGCACTATCAACAGCGTCGTCAGGGGGATCGCCAGACTACGGTCGGCGTGACGGACAGTCTGGTCCATCTGTTTGCCAACCGCTGGGCGCCGCTGGTTATTGGGCGCAACATGGGACTGATGACCATGGAATTATGCCCTCCCGCCCGCAATGCGTTTGCGCAGCGGACGTTAGGCTGGGTGGCGCGGTAAACATCTCCAGACCGGATAAGCGAAGCGCCATCCGGTATTTATACGAACATGACGCCCGATGGCGGTTTCCGATTTCCAGGAGTAAACAGTGCAAAGTGTTGATGTAGCAATCGTGGGTGGAGGCATGGTTGGCCTGGCTGTCGCGTGCGGGTTACAGGGCAGCGGTTTACGTGTCGCTGTGCTCGAACAGCGCGAACCGCAGCCGTTGGCGATGGATGCCGATCCTGCGCTTCGCGTGTCGGCAATCAATGCCGCCAGTGAAAAACTGCTTACCCGTCTGGGCGTCTGGTCAGACATTGTGGCTCGTCGCGCCAGTTGTTATCACGGGATGGAAGTGTGGGATAAGGACAGCTTTGGCCGCATTGAATTTGATGACCAAAGCATGGGCTACAGCCATCTGGGCCATATCGTAGAGAACGCGGTGATCCATTACGCGCTGTGGCAAAAAGCGCAGCAATCCTCCGATATCACGCTGATGGCGCCTGCCGAATTGCAGCAGGTGGCGTGGGGGGAAAACGAAGCCTTCCTGACGCTGAAAGATGGCGCAATGCTCACCGCGCGTCTGGTGATTGGTGCCGACGGGGCGAATTCGTGGCTACGCAATAAGGCAGACATTCCGCTGACCTTCTGGGATTACCGCCATCATGCGCTGGTCGCGACTATTCGCACCGAAGAAGCGCACGGTGCTGTTGCCCGTCAGGCGTTTCACGGTGAAGGCATTCTGGCGTTTTTGCCGCTCAGCGATCCGCATTTGTGCTCCATCGTCTGGTCGCTTGTGCCGGAAGCGGCTGAACGGATGCAGCAGCTTAGCGATGAGCAATTTAATCAGGCGCTGAACATCGCCTTTGATAATCGTCTGGGGCTGTGTCAGGTGGAAAGCGACCGCCAGGTGTTTCCGCTGACAGGACGCTATGCGCGCCAGTTTGCCGCGCATCGTCTGGCGCTGGTGGGCGACGCTGCGCATACTATCCATCCGCTGGCCGGACAGGGCGTCAACCTCGGTTTTATGGATGCAGCAGAACTGGTGGATGAACTCAAACGTCTGCATCGTCAGGGTAAAGACATCGGTCAGTACCTTTATTTGCGTCGCTATGAGCGTAGCCGTAAGCACAGCGCCGCGATGATGCTCGCGGGCATGCAGGGATTCCGCGAGCTGTTTGCGGGGACGAATCCGGCGAAAAAACTGCTGCGTGATATAGGGCTGAAACTGGCTGATACGCTCCCTGGCGTTAAACCGCAACTTCTCCGTCAGGCAATGGGATTAAACGATCTGCCTGAGTGGCTTCGCTAAGCATTCCCTCTTTTTAAAGAATTTGAAACCCGTCACATTTCCTTCTCCCGGCGTCTTCGCCGGGAGGCTTTCCTCATTTGAAATAAACTAATTTCACTCTTCTTTTCGCATTATATTTTCTAATGTCATGATTTTCTCGCAACGCCAGTTTTGACATTTTTTTAGCGTTTAATATTGATATGTGCGGCCGTTATGGATGATCGCTTATCATTTATCTGTATTAATGGCCTTTTCAATGGTTTTTTATGCTAATGGTGTTTTGGCGGTTTTTGGTCATAAGCTAATGTGATGGTTAATTTTGTTTTATGGTTTAGCGTGGATTTCGGTGGTAAGTTCAGGGGCAAAGAGAACGTTTGCGTCGGAGTCCAGGAGTGACGTCGATGCCGGGTTTCGTGGCGACAATTTTCGCTGCGAAAGGGTGGTCAGCCCCGCTTATTCAATGAGGACAAGATGGCTCAACAGACGCCTTTGTACGAACAACACACGCTATGCGGCGCGCGCATGGTCGATTTCCACGGCTGGATGATGCCGCTGCATTATGGTTCTCAGCTCGATGAACACCATGCGGTTCGCACCGATGCCGGAATGTTTGATGTGTCGCACATGACCATCGTCGATCTACGCGGCAGTCGCACTCGGGAGTTCTTGCGTTATCTGCTGGCGAACGATGTGGCAAAGCTCACGAAAACCGGCAAGGCGCTTTATTCCGGTATGCTTAACGCCTCGGGCGGCGTGATAGATGACCTGATTGTCTATTACTTTACCGAAGACTTCTTCCGCCTCGTTGTTAACTCCGCCACTCGCGAAAAAGACCTCTCCTGGATTACCCAACACGCTGAACCTTATGCCATCGACATTACCGTGCGTGATGACCTGTCGCTGATCGCGGTGCAGGGGCCTAACGCGCAGACGAAGGCGGCATCTCTGTTTACTGACGAGCAGCGCAAAGCCGTTGAAGGCATGAAACCTTTCTTCGGCGTGCAGGCCGGCGACCTGTTTATCGCCACGACCGGTTATACCGGTGAAGCGGGCTATGAGATTGCGATGCCGAATGAAAAGGCGGCGGATTTCTGGCGTGCGCTGGTGGAAGCGGGGGTGAAACCGTGTGGTCTGGGCGCGCGCGATACGCTGCGTCTGGAAGCGGGGATGAACCTGTATGGTCAGGAGATGGATGAGGGGATCACTCCACTGGCGGCTAATATGGGCTGGACTATCGCCTGGGAGCCGACTGACCGCGATTTTATCGGGCGTGAAGCGCTGGAACTCCAGCGTGAAAAAGGCCACGAGCAGCTGGTTGGTCTGGTGATGACCGAGAAAGGCGTTCTGCGTAATGAACTGCCGGTACGTTTCACCGATGCCCAGGGTAATCAACTGGAAGGCGTTATCACGAGCGGTACCTTCTCTCCGACGCTGGGCTACAGTATTGCGTTGGCGCGCGTACCAGCGGGCATTGGCGAAACGGCCATTGTGCAGATTCGCAACCGCGAAATGCCGGTAAAAGTCACTAAACCTGTTTTTGTGCGTAACGGCAAAGCCGTCGCGTGATTCATCCTTTTCTGGAGATTGATTGATGAGCAACGTACCAGCAGAACTGAAATACAGTAAAGAACACGAATGGCTGCGCAAAGAAGCTGACGGCTCTTACACCGTTGGCATTACCGAACACGCTCAGGAACTGTTGGGCGACATGGTTTTTGTTGACCTGCCGGAAGTCGGCACGACCGTGAGCGCGGGTGATGACTGCGCGGTTGCCGAATCGGTCAAAGCCGCTTCTGATATCTATGCGCCGATCGGCGGTGAGATCGTGGCCGTTAACGATGCGCTGAGCGACTCCCCGGAACTGGTGAACAGCGAGCCGTACGCCGATGGCTGGATCTTCAAAATCAAAGCCAGTGATGAGAGCGAACTGGACTCGCTGCTTGATGCCACTGCGTACGAAGCATTGTTAGAAGACGAGTAAATCTGCCTTTGCCGGATGGCGCTGCGCTTATCCGGCCTGGAAGGCATGCGTAGGCCCGGTAAGCGTTAGCGCCACCGGGCTCGCAGACAGAGACAATCACGATTCACTGCACGTTTCAGGAACCATCGCCCATGACACAGACGTTAAGCCAGCTTGAAAACAGCGGCGCTTTCATTGAACGCCACATCGGACCGGACGCCACGCAACAGCAAGAGATGCTGAATGCCGTTGGCGCCGGGTCGTTAAACGCGCTGATCGGCCAGATTGTGCCGAAAGACATTCAGCTCGCAACCCCGCCGCAGGTGGGCGAGGCGGCGACCGAATACGCCGCGCTGGCAGAATTAAAGGCCATCGCCGGGCGTAACAAGCGCTTCACGTCATACATCGGCATGGGTTATACCGCCGTGCAACTGCCACCGGTTATCCTGCGTAACATGCTGGAAAACCCGGGCTGGTACACCGCCTATACGCCTTATCAGCCGGAAGTGTCTCAGGGCCGCCTGGAAGCACTGCTGAACTTCCAACAGGTGACACTGGATCTGACCGGTCTGGACATGGCTTCCGCTTCGCTGCTCGATGAAGCCACTGCGGCTGCAGAAGCGATGGCAATGGCGAAGCGCGTCAGCAAACTGAAAAACGCGAACCGTTTCTTTGTGGCTTCAGATGTGCATCCGCAAACGCTGGATGTTGTTCGTACGCGTGCGGAAACTTTTGGTTTTGACGTGATTGTGGATGATGCGGCGAAAGTGCTGGATCACCAGGATGTGTTCGGCGTGCTGTTACAGCAGGTGGGTACCACCGGTGAAGTCCACGACTACAGCACGCTGATTAGCGAACTGAAATCACGCAAAGTGATCGTCAGCGTTGCTGCCGATTTTATGGCGCTGGTGCTGCTGACCGCACCGGGAAAACAGGGCGCGGACATTGTTTTCGGCTCTGCGCAACGCTTTGGCGTACCGATGGGCTATGGCGGTCCGCACGCGGCATTTTTTGCTGCAAAAGATGAATTCAAACGCTCCATGCCGGGCCGTATTATCGGCGTATCGAAAGATGCGGCGGGCAATACCGCGCTGCGTATGGCGATGCAGACGCGCGAGCAACATATTCGCCGCGAGAAAGCGAACTCCAACATTTGTACCTCACAGGTACTGCTGGCAAACATCGCCAGCCTGTATGCCGTTTATCATGGCCCGGTTGGCCTGAAACGCATTGCGAATCGTATCCACCGTCTGACCGATATCCTGGCCGTGGGCCTGCAACAAAAAGGGCTGAAACTGCGTCATGCCCACTATTTTGACACACTGTGCGTGGAAGTGGCGGACAAAGCCGCAGTGCTGGCGCGTGCGCAAGCGGCAGAAATCAACCTGCGCAGTGATATCCATAACGCAGTCGGCATTACGCTTGACGAAACCACCACCCGTGAAAATGTCTTGCAGTTGTTTACGGTTCTGCTGGGTGACAGCCACGGTCTGAACATCGACACCCTGGACAAAGAGGTGGCGCACGACAGTCGTTCAATTCAGGAAAGTATGCTGCGTGATGACGCCATCCTGAGCCACCCGGTATTCAATCGCTATCACAGTGAAACTGAGATGATGCGCTACATGCACTCGCTGGAGCGCAAAGATCTGGCGCTGAATCAGGCGATGATCCCGCTGGGTTCCTGCACGATGAAGCTGAATGCGGCAGCGGAAATGATCCCAATTACCTGGCCGGAATTTGCCGAACTGCATCCGTTCTGCCCGCCAGAACAGGCGGAAGGCTACCATCAGATGATTGGTCAGCTTTCTGACTGGCTGGTCAAACTGACCGGTTACGACGCCGTCTGTATGCAGCCGAACTCTGGTGCGCAAGGGGAATACGCCGGTCTGCTGGCGATCCGCCATTATCACGAAAGCCGCAATGAAGGGCATCGCGATATCTGCCTGATCCCGGCCTCTGCGCACGGGACTAACCCGGCTTCCGCACAGATGGCAGGGATGCAGGTAGTGGTCGTGGCCTGTGATAAGAACGGGAATATCGATCTTGGCGATCTGCGTGAAAAAGCCGCTCAGGCGGGCGAAAACCTCTCTTGCATCATGGTGACCTATCCGTCTACCCACGGCGTTTACGAAGAGACGATCCGCGAAGTGTGCGAGATCGTGCATCAGTTCGGTGGTCAGGTTTATCTCGACGGCGCAAATATGAATGCTCAGGTGGGTATCACCTCGCCGGGATTTATCGGCGCTGATGTTTCGCACCTGAACCTGCACAAAACCTTCTGCATTCCGCACGGCGGCGGTGGCCCAGGCATGGGACCGATTGGCGTGAAATCGCACCTTGCGCCGTTTGTACCAGGCCACAGTGTGGTGCAGATTGAAGGGATGCTGACCCGTCAGGGCGCGGTGTCTGCCGCACCGTTCGGCAGCGCATCAATTCTGCCAATCAGTTGGATGTACATCCGCATGATGGGTGCTGAAGGACTGAAGCAGGCAAGTCAGGTGGCGATTCTGAATGCCAACTACATTGCCAGCCGTCTGAAAGACGCATTCCCGGTGCTCTATACCGGTCGTGATGGGCGCGTGGCGCACGAGTGTATTCTCGACATTCGTCCGCTGAAAGAAGCGACCGGCATCAGTGAACTGGATATTGCCAAACGCCTGATCGACTACGGTTTCCATGCGCCGACCATGTCGTTCCCGGTCGCGGGTACGCTGATGGTTGAGCCAACGGAATCGGAAAGCAAAGTGGAACTGGATCGCTTTATTAACGCGATGCTGGCGATTCGTGCGGAAATCGATCGCGTGCAGAGCGGCGAATGGACGCTGGAAGATAACCCACTGGTTAACGCGCCGCATACCCAAAACGAGCTGGTAGCAGAGTGGAATCACGGTTACAGCCGTGAAGTGGCGGTCTTCCCGGCGGGTGTAGCGAACAAGTACTGGCCAACCGTGAAGCGTCTTGATGACGTTTATGGCGACCGTAACCTGTTCTGCTCCTGCGTGCCGATGAGCGAATACCAGTAATTTTGCCACGGTAGTAAATCATTTGTAGGCCGGGTAAGGCGAAGCCGCCACCCGGCTTTTTCATATCGGGAGAACGCTATGGGAATCGCACTGGTTACCGGCGGCAGTCGTGGCATTGGGCGCGCGACCGCGTTGCAGCTGGCAGATGAGGGTTACACGGTTGCCGTTAATTTTCATCATAATATTCGGGCTGCCACCGAGGTGGTGAATAAGATAGTCGCCGCTGGCGGGAACGCGTTTACCCTGCGCGCAGATATCAGTGACGAAGCGCAGGTCGTGGCGATGTTCGAATCGATCGACCGTGAAAATGAGCCGCTGGTGGCGCTGGTCAATAATGCCGGAATTTTGTTTGAAAAAGCACAATCGAAAACCTCTCTGCCGAGCGGATTAACCGCGTGTTAGCGACCAACGTGACGGGGTATTTCCTCTGCTGTCGCGAAGCGGTCAAGCGGATGTCGCACAAACACGGCGGTCACGGCGGGGCGATTGTGAACGTGTCGTCAGCGGCGTCGCGGCTGGGCGCGCCGGGGGAATATGTTGACTATGCGGCGTCGAAAGGGGCTGTCGATTCTTTGACGACGGGACTGGCGCTGGAGGTGGCGGCGCAGGGTATACGGGTCAACGGTGTACGTCCGGGGTTAATTTACACCGAAATCCACGCCTCCGGTGGCGAGCCTGGACGGGTGGATCGCGTGAAGTCGATGTTACCTATGCAGCGCGGCGGACAGCCGGAAGAGGTGGCGCAGGCCATAGCCTGGCTGCTGAGCGAGAAAGCGTCGTATGTCACGGGCAGTTTTCTGGAACTGGCGGGCGGGAAGTAATGTAATGTTTGCCGGATAACGCTGCGCGATATCCGGCTTATATTCCCTTTCCCGAAAGAGCATGTAGGCCGGATAAGGCGTTTACACCGTCATCCGGCAAAAGCTCACAGCACCTCGCCGTTGCTGGCGATCACGGCTTTGTACCAGTCGAAACTCTTCTTGCGTGAACGGGACATGTCACCCGTGCCGTCGTCGTGCTTGTTCACATAGATAAAGCCATAACGTTTGCTGTACTGGCCGGTGGTGAAAGAGACGCAGTCGATACAGCCCCATGGCGTGTAACCCATCAGATCCACACCGTCATACGTGACCGCCTTCATCATCTCTTCGATATGGGCGCGCAGATAGTCAATGCGGTAGTCGTCGTTAATGCTGCCATCGTCTTCTACTTTATCGTAAGCGCCAAAGCCGTTTTCAACGATGAACAACGGTTTCTGGTAACGTTCATACAGTTCGCACAGCGAGTAGCGTAGACCCACCGGGTCAATCTGCCAGCCCCAGTCGGAGGCTTTGACGTGCGGATTCGGTACGCTGCCTTCGAACCCCGAAATGGCATCGCCACTGCCGCCTTCGGCCTTCACTGCGTTGGTCATGTAGTAACTGAAGCCGAGGTAATCGCAGGTACCTTCACGCAGAATCGCGGCATCGCCGTCTTCCATTTTAATGTTAAAGCCGCGACGCTCCCACTCATTGAGGACATAGGACGGGTAGTAACCGCGCAACTGAACGTCAGTGAAAACATAACGCTCGCGCATGGATTCCTGGGCGAACATGACGTCTTCTGGCTTGCAGGAGAATGGATACAGCGCGACCATCGCCAGCATGCAGCCCACCTTCATCTCCGGATTGATGCGACGCGCCGCCTTCACGGCTAACGCGCTGGCAACAAACTGGTGGTGCAGCACCTGGTACATGGTCTCTTCCGGGTTTTCGTGCTCGGTATAAACAACGCCAGAGCAGCAATAGCCAAACAGCGGCGCACGCCAGTTGCGCTGGTTGTTGATTTCGTTGAAGGTCATCCAGTATTTGACCTTATGCTTATAGCGTTCAAACACCACTTCGGTAAAACGAACAAAGAAATCAACGACCTTGCGGTGAGTCCAGCCGCCGTACTGCTGAACCAGGTGCAACGGCATTTCAAAGTGAGAAAGGGTAATGACCGGTTCGATATTGTACTTGAGCAATTCATCAAACATGTCGTCGTAGAATTTCAGCCCTTCTTCATTTGGCTGTGTTTCGTCACCTTGTGGGAAGATTCGGGTCCAGGCGATGGACGTGCGGAAGCATTTAAAGCCCATTTCGGCAAACAGCTTGATGTCTTCTTTATAGTGGCCATAAAAATCGACCGCTTCGTGGTTCGGGTAATATTTACCCGGCACCACCTGCTGAGTGATTTCACGGGGTACGCCATGCGCGCCGCCGGTCAGAACGTCACAAATGCTCGGTCCTTTACCGCCTTTGTTCCAGCCGCCTTCAACCTGATGTGCAGCAACCGCGCCGCCCCAGAGAAAATCTTTTGGTAAG
>NZ_JBFWLF010000091.1:0-14529 GCF_050252275.1 Citrobacter sp.
ATCAACGAAAAGAAACTCAATATGATGAACGTCGAGCATCGCAAGCTGCTGGAACAGGAGATGATCAACTTCCTGTTTGAAGGCAAAGACGTGCATATCGAAGGTTATACGCCGGAAGATAAAAAATAAGCACGTTGCCGGATGGCTCAACGCTGTCCGGCAACACCGCACAACGACAAACACAACACGCACTCCCGGAATGATGAAAAAATTTCTCGCGCTTGCCGTTATTGCGCCGTTGCTCATCTCCTGTTCCAGTTCGACCAAAAAAGGCGATTCTTATAATGAAGCCTGGATCAAGGATACCAACGGTTTTGACATTCTGATGGGGCAGTTTGCCCACAACATTGAAAATCTGTGGGGCTATCAAGAAGTGCTGATCGCCGGTCCAAAGGACTACGTGAAGTACACCGATCAGTACCAGACCCGCAGCCATATTAACTTTGACGACGGGACCATTACCGTTGAGACCATCGCCGGGACTGAACCTGCGGCACATTTGCGTCGCGCCATCATTAAAACGTTGCTGATGGGTGATGATCCCACTTCCGTCGACCTCTACTCTGATGTCGATGACATTCAGATCTCCCGAGAGCCGTTCCTGTACGGCCAGGTGCTCGATAACACAGGTCAGCCGATCCGCTGGGAAGGCCGGGCGACGAACTTCGCCGATTACCTGCTGCAAACGCGGATGAAAAGCCGCAGCAACGGGATCCGCATGATTTTCAGTGTGACAATTAACCTGGTGCCGAATCACCTGGATAAACGTGCGCATAAATACCTCGGCATGGTGCGCAAGGCATCCCATAAATATGGCATTGATGAGTCGCTGATTCTGGCGATTATGCAGACGGAGTCATCCTTCAACCCATACGCAGTAAGCCGTTCCGATGCGCTGGGGCTGATGCAGGTGGTTCAGCATACCGCCGGGAAAGACGTTTATCGTTCCCAGGGCCGCTCCGGTATCCCGAGTCGCAGTGAACTGTTCGATCCAGCCAGCAACATTGATACCGGCACCGCCTATCTGGCAATGCTCAACAATGTCTATCTGGGCGGCATCGATAACCCAACGTCACGACGCTATGCGGTGATCACCGCTTACAATGGCGGGGCGGGCAGCGTACTGCGCGTCTTCTCCAGTGATAAAGTGCAGGCCGCGAATATCATCAACAGCATGACGCCAGGGGATGTGTACCAGACGTTAACCACGCGTCACCCCTCTTCTGAATCGCGCCGTTATCTGTATAAAGTCAATTCCGCGCAAAAAACCTATCGGCGGAACTGATGCTTCTCTTCCCCGCTCCCGGTAAAACGGCGAGCGGGCGAACCAAAACGTGACAAAAGTCACTTTTTCGCATTGCAAAAAGGTATTGTTTTGCAATTATTTGTCACAGGTAACAAAAAATCACCCATCGTCGTTGATAGAATCACATCATACAGTCACGGCATTTGTGCCAAACGAAACATTCATCCGCCTTCCTGTGTGAGGAAATTAACATGAATCTTAAGCTGCAGCTGAAAATACTCTCCTTTCTGCAGTTCTGCCTGTGGGGAAGTTGGCTGACCACCCTCGGCTCCTATATGTTTGTCACCCTCAAATTTGACGGTGCTTCTATTGGTGCTGTCTATAGCTCGCTGGGGATCGCGGCGGTTCTGATGCCGACCCTGTTGGGGATCGTGGCGGACAAATGGCTCAGTGCAAAGTGGGTTTACGCCATCTGTCACGTGGTGGGTGCAGTGACGCTGTTCATCGCCGCTGAAGTCACGACGCCGGGTGCGATGTTCTTTGTGATCCTGCTTAACTCACTGGCATATATGCCAACGCTTGGGCTTATCAACACCATTTCCTATTACCGCTTGCAGAACGCAGGCATGGACATCGTTACTGACTTCCCGCCGATTCGTATCTGGGGCACCATCGGTTTCATCGCCGCCATGTGGGCCGTGAGCTTCTCCGGTTTCGAACTGAGCCATATGCAGCTGTATATTGGCGCGGCGCTCTCTGTGATGCTGGTGCTGTTTACGTTGACCCTGCCGCACATTCCGGTGGCGAATCAGCAGAAGAATCAAAGCTGGACTTCTATGCTGGGTCTGGATGCCTTCGCGCTGTTTAAAAACAAGCGTATGGCTATCTTCTTCATCTTCTCAATGATGCTCGGCGCAGAACTGCAAATTACCAACATGTTCGGGAACACCTTCCTGCACAGCTTCGACAACAACCCGCTGTTCTCCGGAAGCTTTATCGTTGAGCACGCGTCGGTGATGATGTCGATCTCGCAGATCTCCGAAACCCTGTTCATCTTGACCATTCCGTTCTTCCTCAGCCGTTACGGGATCAAGAACGTCATGCTGATCAGTATCGTGGCGTGGATGTTGCGCTTCGGCCTGTTCGCCTACGGCGACCCGAGCCCGTTTGGTACCGTGCTGCTGGTTCTGTCGATGATTGTTTACGGCTGCGCCTTCGACTTCTTCAACATCTCCGGTTCGGTTTTCGTTGAGAAAGAAGTTCGTCCGGAAATCCGCGCCAGTGCGCAGGGCATGTTCCTGATGATGACCAACGGCTTCGGCTGTATCCTCGGCGGCGTGGTAAGCGGGAAAGTGGTGGAGCATTACACCCTGAACGGCATTACCGACTGGCAGACCGTGTGGCTGATTTTTGCCGGCTACTCACTGGTTCTGGCCTTTGCCTTCGTGGCGCTGTTTAAGTACAAGCACGTTCGCGTCCCGACTGGCACACAGACCGTCGCACATTAATCTCTCTGTCGGATAAGACGCTTTCGCGTCTTATCCGGCATTCTCTTTCGATTACTTCAACACATACCCGTACAACCGTTTAATGCCATCGGCATCGGTTTCACTATAAACGCCCTGCAACTCCGGCGAGAACCCAGGCAGCATATTCACCCCCTCTTCCAGCGCCAGGAAATAACGCTGTACCGCACCGCCCCAGACTTCGCCCGGCACTACGCACAGCACGCCCGGAGGATACGGCAGCGCTCCTTCCGCCGCGATACGGCCTTCAGCATCACGAATGCGCACCAGTTCAACATCACCACGAATAAAGGCGCTGTGGGCATCCTGTGGGTTCAGCGCCACCGTCGGGAAACTCTCCTGACGGAACATCGCTTTTTGCAGATCCTTCACGTCAAAACTGACATACAGATCGTGCATCTCCTGACACAGTTCGCGCAGGGTATAGTCGCGATAGCGCACCGGATATTTATTGAAGATAGTCGGAAGCACCTGTGCAAGCGGCGTGTCGTCTTCGATATGCTGTTCGAACTGTGCCAGCATCGCCGTTAAATGCGCCATTTTTTCCGGACTCTCGGCGGGCGTCAGCAGGAACAGAATCGAGTTGAGATCGCACTTCTCCGGCACAATACCGTTTTCACGCAGGTAATGGGCCAGAATGGTGGCCGGTATACCAAAATCAGTATAACGTCCGGTCTGCGCATCAATACCCGGCGTGGTGAGCAGCAGCTTGCACGGATCGACAAAATACTGATCGTCGGCATACCCTTCGAAGCCGTGCCATTTCGCGCCCGGCGCAAAGCTGAAGAAACGCCGCTCGCGGGCAATCACCTCGGTGGGATACGACTGCCACGCCTTACCCTCCACAACTGGCGGAATGAACGGCACAAGCAGCTTACAATGGGTCAGGATAGCCTTACGCGCCTCAATCCCCAGCGTCACGCACTCTGCCCACAGACGTCGACCACTCTCCCCTTCGTGGATTTTGGCATTGACATCCAGCGCGGCAAACAGCGGGTAGAACGGACTGGTTGAAGCGTGCAGCATGAACGCATTGTTCAGCCGCTTATGCGGACAGAAACGCGCCTGGCCACGAATGTGATTATCTTTCTTGTGGATCTGCGAGGTCTGTGAGAACCCGGCCTGCTGTTTATGCACCGACTGGGTGACGAAAATACCCGGATCGTTTTCATTCAGCTCCAGCAGCAGCGGCGAGCCGTCGGCCATCATCGGGATAAACTGCTCATAGCCGACCCAGGCAGAGTCAAACAGAATGTAGTCACAAAGATGACCGATTTTGTCGATCACCTGACGGGCGTTGTAGATCGTGCCGTCGTAGGTTCCCAACTGGATAATTGCCAGCCTGAAGGGACGCGGCAACTCTGCCTTTTCTGCGGTTATGTCGCGGATCTGTTCGCGCAGATACGCTTCATCAAAGCAGTGTTCATCGATCCCGCCGATAAAACCAAACGGGTTACGGGCCGCTTCCAGATAGACCGGAGTCGCCCCCGCCTGAATCAGCGCACCGTGGTGATTCGATTTGTGGTTGTTGCGATCGAACAGCACCAGATCGCCACGCGTCAGTAACGCATTGGTAACCACTTTATTCGCCGCCGACGTGCCGTTCAGGACGAAATAGGTTTTATCGGCGTGGAAGACTTTGGCGGCAAACTTCTGCGCATGTTTGGCTGAACCTTCATGGATCAGCAAATCGCCCAACTTCACGTCAGCATTGCACATGTCTGCACGAAAGACGTTTTCGCCAAAGAAATCATAGAAATGACGCCCGGCAGGGTGCTTTTTAAAGAACACACCGTGCTGATGCCCCGGACAGGCGAACGTGCTGTTTTTCATATCCACATACTGCGTCAGCGTGTCGTAAAACGGCGGCAGAAGGTCTTCCTCATACAGGCTGGCGGCAGATTCCAGCTCCAGCCACTCCTGCGCAGTACCGCGAATAACGGCGGTCGCGCCTGCGGGTAGAGCTATGTTCTCTTCGGTGAGAATAAAGACCGGCAGATGAAAGCCCGTGCGTTTGAGTAACGCAAGAATGCCGCTACGGCTATCGGTAACGGTCATGACGACGGCAGCGACATCGGTAAAGTCAGTACTGTCCAGCGCCACAACACCGCGATGAGTAGATAAACGAGAAACCAGTTCACTACTGGCGGCAATGTTCATTGATTTCATAAGCGCAAAAACCCGTTTCGGGAGAATAAGAGTCCCGGACAAGGCTCATTGCCCTGCCCCACGAGATGTTTAGGTCAAACTGGTCACCAGCTCCGACCGCCAGACATCAGTAAAAGCAGACCGTTTCTGATTTTACTGTTGTCCTGCAGTGAGCATACGTTGCCCTCACCGCATGGTGAGTAAGAGGGAAGGAATAACGAGAAGGGGCAGCCATCGCGCTAACCGGCGATGCGAAAGGCGATGTGAAGGTGTTGCGTTCATCCCATGCGGCCCCGAACAGACTGGAGAAAATTCGCGCAATCATGGCACCTTTAACCAGGAGGGGCAAGATTTAATTCTTATGCACACTTGTTGCGGTTAAACAATACTGTAAATGAGAACCAGGTCATAATAATGCACTTTGACAACATAATGAGCAGGAGCTTACGTGGTAATTGGACCTTTTATTAACGCCAGCGCCGTTTTGGTGGGTGGTGTTATTGGCGCCCTTCTTAGCCAACGTTTGCCGGAACGGATTCGTGTCTCCATGACCTCTATTTTCGGTCTCGCGTCACTTGGCATTGGTATCTTACTGGTAGTCAAATGCGCCAATCTTCCGGTTATGGTGCTGGCAACGCTGGTCGGCGCACTAATTGGTGAGTTTTGCTATCTGGAAAAGGGGATCAACACCGCCGTCGCCAAAGCGCAGACACTCTTTTTAAGGCCAGGGAAAAAACAACCTCATGAATCGTTTATCCAAAACTACGTCGCTATCATCGTGTTGTTCTGCGCCAGCGGGACGGGGATTTTTGGGGCGATGCGAGAAGGGATGACCGGTGATCCGAGTATCCTGATTGCCAAATCCTTCCTCGACTTCTTTACCGCCATGATCTTCGCCTGCTCTCTGGGTATCGCCGTTTCGGCTATCTCGGCTCCGATGCTGCTCATCCAGCTTTCGCTGGCGACCTGCGCGGCGCTGATATTGCCGCTCACCACCCCCGCAATGATGGCCGATTTCAGTTCGGTCGGGGGGTTATTGCTGGTCGCCACTGGTTTACGCATCTGCGGAATCAAAATGTTTGCCGTGGTCAATATGCTCCCGGCGCTGCTCCTCGCCATGCCGCTTTCCGCCGCCTGGACCGCGTATTTCGCTTGAGAATGCGTGCAATAACAGCAAAGTGGTGATAGATTGTGCAGTCTGCGTTGAATTGAAGAAATTTCGTTGACGAAACGAGGCGGATCGGTTTTAATGCGCCCCGTTGCCCGGATAGCTCAGTCGGTAGAGCAGGGGATTGAAAATCCCCGTGTCCTTGGTTCGATTCCGAGTCCGGGCACCACTTCTTCAGAGCCTGTTCGTTAAGAGATGAGATCCTTAACGGGCAAGACAGTAGTCCCCAGACGGCATGATGATGGTACTTGTGTTACCGCATCAGTTGAACACGGGACTTAAATCCAGAGGATGTTTCAGCCATCCTCTGGATTTCTCTCGTCCACAATTTACTTCACGAACGTATTTACCCTCAGATCTTCCCTGTGTCAATCTTTTGTAAAGCAAACATCCCTTTTTTTTCCATTTTTAATTTCATCAACTTAGATTTAACTTAAGATTAGTCTTATGCCGCATCCAGCTCCTCCAGCATGTCCCGGACCTTATCCAGGTCACTTTCAACATACTCCAGCGTGACCGCCGGTGTTGAATGACCCAGCAGGTCCTGTGCCATCTTCAGGTTACGATCCGGCAAACGCATCAGGTTAGTCGCGATGGTGTGTCGGAACCTGTGCGGACTGACTGTAAAACCGCATTCTCGTGACAGTCGTCTGAAAAACGCACGCAACGGCGGATAATCCATGTTGCTGCTGATTTCATTCTTCCGGCCATCAAAGCGAGATAGATTAAACAACTGGTCCTGCATCTTCGCGCCACGTTCAAGGGAAAGGTTATAGAGCCTTTCAAGTCTGGGGCGGAGGTTTTCAGTAATCGGAACCCGGTGTTCCTTATGGTTCTTGGAACCCTCAGGCCGGAGATTAATCCATCGGTGCTCAAAATTTACATCCTCCAGGCGAATGTGCAGCAGCTGGTTCTGGCGCATTCCTGTTCTCCGCAATGCATCCAGTACCGTTAACCAGAACCATGCTGGCCGTAAGGCGCTTTTTCTTAACTCCATCATACCAATCCGTTCATCCTCTTCCCTCGCCTGCATGTGCAGATAAATTTTATTCATCTGTACATCAGTCAGTGTTTTTTTGCGTTTGACATCGGGTCGGGTAATTACCCCGTTGAAAGGATTTTCCCTCATCGTTACAAGCCCATTAACGATGGCGTGATTAAATATAGCGCGCATATGAGTCACTTTATTATTCCATGTCGTTCTGCTCAGTCCTTCCTCATGGATAATTTTTCGGCGCCACGTTAAAACCAGCGTTTTATCAACCTGCTCAGGTGAAATACCTTCACCGCTAAAGGAAATGAATGATCTGACTACCTTCCTGTAGCTCCACTCCGTAGCCGGGCGCAAAGATTTACTGAAAAAATAATCATCCAGCACTTGTTCAAATGCATTGTTCATATTCACCTCGTATATTGTTATTCTGACTTAAGCAATAGTATTAATTTCTTCGTGCAAGCCATAAACTGTCCGGTGGACAAGTTCCTTTTTTGTAAATAATGTCAGCGCTCAGCATGTATCCTGACATTTTGGTGTAACGACCGCTTTTGTCCGGCGTGTCGTATTTATGGTAATGCCAGAGGCCTTTACCATTTCGTGAATAATGAACGTTCAGAGCTTCAAAGCTTTTTTGCAACTCCGATTTATCCAGTGACTCATTTGTATTCAGCGACAAATATTTAAAAAAACACTCAGGTGAAACAATGAATACAAACTGAGCCAGAATATGTGCAAAACTCTCGCCCTCATTGACACTAACCGTACCGTCAAGGATTGAGGATTTCAGCCAGTCCAGAAACTTTTCTCCTGGGGTGCCAGATTCCATCCCGACCAGCGAAGGCTCTTCAGAAGAAGTAGTTCCAACCTTCGCTTCAACAACAGGAGCACCAGAGCCCGACATCTGGTCAAGCACGCTAAGAAGTTCTGCGGTTGATACCGACTCATCCGGGACAGTTTCATCACCTGTTCGTTCATCGAATGACTGTGTATCATGATTATCAAATGCCGAAAGCAACGTAACCTGACCGGTAACATCATTAGCAGCATAATCACCTGTCTGGTTAGTATCGTAACCTATTGATGCATTGTTAATTGGCTCTGGAACCGGTGTTATATTTTTGTGACTGGACGTTTGATGCATATCGTCGTCTATTAAATTTGGGATATTGTTTGTTCTGGATTCTTCCTCCCCTTCCTCCCCTGAGGTGATCACCTTATCGCTTTCAGAGGGGCTTGCTGTACCAGAAACGGTTCCTGATTTATTGGCAACGCTGGCAAGCGCATCGCTGATGATGCTGTTGAGAATTCCAGACTGAGCTTTTTGTCCGCTGAGGTACAAAAATAGCGCACCTGAAATCGCCGGCCAGCGTTGAAGCCAGATAGCCGCAGCATCCGGGATGAGTTTACTGGCAATGTACATGCCGTTCATTGAAGCCGTTCTCCCCTGCCGGGGACGCACCCGCCAGTTTGCACCGGGTATTTCCATCCCCGGACACCAGGCTTTTCCGTTCGCCAGGCTCCCTTCAATCTGCGACAACCAGTCAAGATGATGAAAAAGCCCAGCCCAGAACACTGCGCATATCCAGGCAGGCCCCTGCTCTGCCTGCTCCTCAGGCGTCGCTCCCGGAGGTAACATCATACCGCGTACCAGCCTCACGGCACTTGCGGCCACGGATAAACTGAGGTCAGTAAAGCTCCCTGGTGTGGCTAACGGCCCCGCCCAGGCTGCCGGTACTTCCTGAACGCGAGCAGCCATTTGCTCTAAGGGTTTTAGCCAGAATTCGTCAAAGGCTGACTGTGAAAGTGGGCAATTTTCCCGCAACATCCGGACGATCTTCTGTCGCTCCGCAGTTCCCAGTAACAACTGACCGGACCGTACGTTCCGGAACCCTCCCGCTTGTGCCGGCTGCACGGATGGTCTTACTGAGTGTTCCGTTCCGACTGCCAGCCCAAGGCCTGTTAACCATTTCAGTCCACGCATAACCACCCCATAACCAGATTCCGAATTGACGCTACGCTATGGAGACGGTTGTATTTTGCAAGTCAAAAGCCTTAGTTCCTGATTAAACAAAACGAACTTGCATTAATCCTTAAAGGCCGGTTCACAGTTTTCAGATGAAGAGAATTAATCAGCATGCTTCCTTAAGCGCCATCAGAAATCTGAGGGAAGCGACAGGAATGCAAAGATTAGTGGTCTCTGGAATTATCCTCTGCTGGGGTCTTGCGAGTTACGGGCTCATCGCTCTAATTACGGGGTATCAGGATGGGATGGTGTATCTCTGGGGGCTTGTATTGATATCCCCTTTTTCTCTGAGAGTGGTGAACTGGATGCAGCGCAGACTCATCAACCAGCCCTGCATCCTGAGCTACCATAAGCGCAGCTCAAGGATATTCGTGCATCTGTCGCCAAACCAGCCAACCGTCAGTATTTCATCCGAACGTGTGGCCTGGTTCTGGAATGGAGTGCTAACCAGTATAGAGGACGCTCTCAGTGGCAGAGAGAACACCATCGTGATTGCCTCCCATCTCCTCACCTCTTATCGAATTAAACGTATCAGAAGGCATCTTCAGATTCAGGCCGGACATTACCGAAGCCATGTCATACATGTCCCCTTCACACCCACTGCGCGTGCAGTTATGCAACTGGAAATTCTTCTTGCACAGTGGCGCTGGCGTGTACCGTCCAGAACGTTATGGCCCGTTCTTGTCATACGAAAAACTTTCAATCCGGAAAAATAATTTCCCCTGTTTTGATTTTTCACCCGTTGTCACACTGGCTACATCAATGTAGTCGATCTGAACGATCGATTTTCATCGTTATACATCCACTCTGGTGCGCGGTAACGTATCCACAGTGGATACAATAATTAATAACTTAAGTCGAATTAATGTATTAGCCAACACCGGGAAATTATATGAACCGTCTGAACGTCACCTCCATCCTTGCCAGTATCATCACTGAACGGGATGAAAATATGCAGCAGCTGGTAGCCCAGCTTTCGGACGGAAAGAAAACGTCTGGCAGCCCTATTGCAATACGTTTTAAACCAGCTGTCAGGGATTTCGTCACACTGGTATCAGGACGCCTGGGTATTTCATCAGCTGAACTGGTCAATATTCTCGTCGAGGGTATCATGCGCGAGACGCTTATCCCCCGACAGGCTGTGATCACACATATCCACGAACGGTTCTGGCTGCTGATGGATGAGCACCGCCTGTCGGTACTGGACGTGGCTCGCCTGCTCTCGGACTGGAATATCGGTCTGAGCGTTCTGGAAAGCCGTGAAAGAACGATGGATTACTTAACTGCACCTTTGCTGAAACAGCTATCTGACTGGTTCTGTGTAAGTACCAGATGGCTGGAAGGAAGTGATCCCCGGTCAGTGTACCTGACCGCTTTCAGCGAATGGATTCAGGTTGCCATGATAATTAAAAAAAGAATTCAGGAATATACATCTGACGACAACCTGACCCGTCCTGACATATTCCTGGTCAGAGAGAATCAATACAACTCAGGAGATATCAAAGACGAATCCGGACATGTTTTCATTTTTATTCGGCGCTATAAAACCGTTAATAACACAAGAATTCGTGTAGTTGAATGTATCGGGCATTGTCCATCTTCAGGTGCTTATAAAACACAACTTAATTCATTCCTGAGTATGAGCAACATTCTCTTCAGAGCGCATATTCTCAACAGTTTCGACACATTTTATGCATCCGGTTATTTACTGGATGCGCTGAGAGAAGGAAAGATACTTCCGGCCGCTGCACTGTGGGAAATTCAGAAACTTCAACGAACAGAGTCAGGTAAGTTTTCTCAAAATATATGGACCGAAGAGGAAAGAGAACCTTTTCTTTTCCCTGAGGAATTTATAACACCAGAATGGAGTAAATTTGTTAGCCAAATAACAGCCATCAATATTAAGTAAAATAACCAGTCAGACACATTGTTTTATTGGTGCGCCAGCGCCAGGGGATTTTTTTGCCTTAAACACCATAAACGACAAAGGATATAAATGATGAAAGCTTCAATTTCAATGATTACCCGCTGCGTTTCTCTTGCTCTTCTGGTTTCCGCAGCGCCGTCGGTTAATGCTGCGACGAACTGGATGGAGGCACGCGGTGATGCTATGGGTGGCACCGGCGTGGCATCCGCGCACTACGGTACAGCTGCTCTGTCTAACCCTGCTCTGTTAACTACGTCCGGACCAACCGATGATTTCAGCCTGGTGCTGCCATCGGTGGGCGCCCAGGTCTCTGACCCGGATAAAACCGTGGATAAAGCGGATGATGTTAAGGACCTCTGGGATCGTTTCGACAGCGCCGTCGCTAATCAGTCCGGTGTCAGCGAAAGCGCTGCGGCACTCAAGAGTAAGCTTCAGGATTTGAAAAACACACATGCGAACGGCCAGGTCGGGGCTTCAGTTATTGCAACTGTGCCGAACCAGACACTACCGTTCGCCGTTGTGGTGAAATCATGGGGTACTGTCTCTGTCGATGGTAAGGTCAGCGATCACGACCTGGAATACCTCGACAAGGTCGCCGATGGCACAATCCCCCCTTCTGCAGTGGATACTGACTCACTTACGTCAAGAGCCTACGGTCGTGCGGCTGTGATCACCGATGTCGGAGTGGCCATGGCGCATGAGTTCGAAACTGCAGGACATGCCTGGTCCTTTGGTATCACACCAAAATACCAGCGCGTTGACCTGTTTAACTACAACGTTTCCGTCAGTAATTTTGACAAAAACGACATTGACTCCAGCGAGTACCGCAATACCAAAACCGGTTTTAACGCCGACGTCGGTCTGTCCACAAACCTGAACGACAACTGGACTCTTGGTCTGGCCGTACAAAATATCATCCCCCGCTCAATCGATACCAAAGAAGTAAATGGTGAAAAGGGAACGTTCAAGATTAAACCGCAGGCCACTGCCGGCGCCTCATGGCACAACAGCTTCATCACAACCGCGCTCGATGTCGACCTGACTGAGGCGAGTGGTTTCACCAGTGATAATAAGCGTCAGTTTGCAAGTCTGGGTGCCGAGATTAATGCCTGGAACTGGATGCAGGTGCGCGCGGGTTACCGCCAGAACATGGCTTCCGGAGAAGGCAATGCTTTCACTGCCGGCCTGGGGTTCTCTCCGTTTGATGTGGTTCACCTGGATATCACGGGCATCGCAGGCACTGATCGTACCTACGGGGCGGTTGCACAACTTCAATTCACTTTCTGATCCAGCAAAATGAAGGGGCTGTTTACTGACAGCCCTGGAAGTCCTCAGGAGAACACTATGAAAAAACTCATTCTTTGCTCAGGTATCTCTTTTGTACTTATGGCTCTTGCTGGGTGTAGCCAGAACCAGCTCAATCAGTTTCAGCGGCAACTGTCAGATGTCAGCACGATGATATCACCTGGTGAGCAGCATCCTTCTGAAAAACAGGCTGAACGTAATGAGATTGCCCAGGCATTCAGCCTGCCAGTCGGCGTAGATACTGCTGCACTACGCCTGAAGCAGCATTATGGTTTTCCTTCTGATGAAGACGTTTCAGCCGCAAGAAACAATGGTCAGGGAAATGCTGGCTGGTCAGCATCGGCAATTTCAGAAGGTGCCAGTTGGTCAGCCCAACCTGGGTCTTATTATCGCATGAGCCGGAACTGGGCAGCTAATGATCGTCTGACAATAGAAGTCACAGGCGATGCTAAACGCAGCAACGTGACCGCAATTTATCGTTCCTCCAATCCGGAGCATCTTAAACCTGAATGGACCGCGCGCCTGTGGAAACAAATTCCGGAAGTCGCACGCGGTACGAAGGTTAGTCGGGAGGTCGGGCAATGAGCAAGTCACCTTCTCCACGGCCGCAGGAGACTGATATGTCCAGTTTACCAACTGGTGAAAATATCAAAGCCATTGAAAAGCTAATTAGCGATGCCTCAGAGGTTATTGCAAAGCGAGAGCGCTCAGTCAGACGTGCAGAACGAAATCTGGAAATAGCCGAAGACCACCTTGCAGACCTGGAAAATCAGAGAGATGAACTCATCATAGCGAGCTGGGGAGATGCTCCCAATTGGCATGGAATATTTAGTATGAGTGAGGATGCCTCAACCACCATGCGAGCATACCGTGATAAATGGGTCGGTACGATCGCAGGTCTGCGTCTGATTGCCTTCGGCAATATTTATACCGGACAGTCAGTTTACGGGATCGGTTTCACAACAAAGTCTGAAGAAGAACTGGAGCAAACAATCCGGATGGTGGAGTTTGTTCTGCCGTACCTTATTGCTGATGAGCGAAAAGAAAAATCATTAATGATTTATAACTACCCCGCGGTGGACTGCTGCCACAGCTTCGTTTTTAATATCGAAACAGGTACATATGGCATCGCCACAGATCGCTTTATGTCACGTCAGGAAACGATGGAGTTTCCCTCACTGGAGTTCGCACTTCGTCATCTCCAGGCAAACACCTTAATAGACGATGTAGATAAACGGAAAAGCCTGAACGATGAGGTGACGGAATGAAAGATGTGTACTGGGTAGTCGAAGCCAACGGGAAGGAAATTGGCGCTATGACACTGGATGAGTTTGAAGACATCCACAAGTCCGTGAAGGCAAACTGGATGAACAGGATCGTTGCCGTTATCAGGTTTTTCTTTTTCCCTGCATATAAGAAAACAGGCCTGTACTGGCCTGAAATTGAAGAGGAAGTAAAAGCACTTTTGCAGGTCAGAACTGATGCTCCGCTCACCATTAAATTCGTTCGCGGAGAAATGCCAACTCAGATAAGACTACTATAACGGCCAGTAGCAAGATGCTGCCTCATCAACCATTCAATCTCTATACCCAATAAAAAAGCCCCCGGGAGGGCTGAGGGATCCCCAGAAACATCATTAATACACCATAATGATGTTTCGATAGGCCCTCGCCATATCGGCGTATACCCTGTCGGGGTTCATCCCCGACAGGAGCCCCGGCGACTGCCGGATGACATTTTCACTCAATGTCAGATACGACAGTACCCTGCGTGATTTCTCACTGTTCGCCTGGAACCATCGATTTATTCCCTTACTTTCAAGGTAATATCCCGTCAGCCATATGATGATGCTGTAGAGAACTGCAACCAGGCAAAGCACGGATATTCGTTTTTCTCCCCGGCTTTTACTTGCCCGCAGTCCCAACCCATAGCGCTCGCTTTTTTCATCCCTGAAGTTCTGTTCTATCTGCATACGGCGACTATAAATTTTAACTATCTCGCGTGGCTTATATTCCATCAGACTGGTAAAAAGCAGCCACGGTTCACGTGCGTTTTTACGGTACATCCTGTCTGTTTTGGGGTAATGCTGGCTGCCTTTCCTGCCTGTCGCCCGTTTATGCACGGTGTAGAAATTTCCTGGACAGTCACGACTGGCGTTGCGTGCCAGTCGCCCGAAACCCAGATAGCGC
>NZ_JBFWLF010000092.1:0-14493 GCF_050252275.1 Citrobacter sp.
GCTTCGATAACCTTTGGGTGCAGGGCGAAGTCGGAAAACTTCTGTTCAGTTAAATGTGTTTTGCTCATAGTGTGGTAGAATATCAGCTTACTATTGCTTTACGAAAGCGTATCCGGTGAAATAAAGTCAACCTTTAGTTGGTTAATGCTGTACACAAATCATTCATGATGCGTCGAGGCGGCAAGCGAACGCGTCCACAAGAACGTACAAAGTACGTGACCTGGACGATGAGTGAAGCCAACAAAGAGGCAGCTTAAAGGATGATGTGTATACACCAACACACCAGGCTTATTCCTGTGGAGTTTATATGAGCGATAAAATTATTCACCTGACTGACGACAGTTTTGACACGGATGTACTCAAAGCGGACGGGGCGATCCTCGTTGATTTCTGGGCAGAGTGGTGCGGACCGTGCAAAATGATCGCCCCGATTCTGGATGAAATCGCTGACGAATATCAGGGCAAATTGACGGTTGCTAAACTGAACATTGACCAAAACCCAGGCACTGCGCCGAAGTATGGTATCCGTGGCATCCCGACCCTGCTGCTGTTCAAGAACGGTGAGGTTGCAGCGACCAAAGTGGGCGCACTGTCCAAAGGTCAGCTGAAAGAGTTCCTCGACGCGAACCTGGCGTAAGCCGGACGTCTCATGTTCGGGCGACCTGAATCCTAATTGATTCGGATGACTGGACGCCCGACTTGAGTCGTGCTAAGTTAGTGTTGACTTCGTATTAAACATACCTTATTAAGTTTGAATCTTGATAACTCCAATACTTCCCGTTTTTTCTCGCACGCGAAGTGGACAGATTCCTGGCTTATCATTCAATCCGTCTTGTCGTTTCAGTTCTGCGTACTTTCCTGTGACCAGACAGCGAACAGACATGAGTTGATGGCCGTAAACAGGCATGGATGACCCTGCCATACCATTCACAACATTAAGTTCGAGATTTACCCCAAGTTTAAGAACTCACACCACTATGAATCTTACCGAATTAAAGAATACGCCGGTTTCTGAGCTGATCACTCTCGGCGAAAATATGGGGCTGGAAAACCTGGCTCGTATGCGTAAGCAGGACATTATTTTTGCCATCCTGAAGCAGCACGCAAAGAGTGGCGAAGATATCTTTGGTGACGGTGTGCTGGAGATATTGCAGGATGGATTTGGTTTCCTCCGTTCTGCAGACAGCTCCTACCTCGCCGGTCCTGATGACATCTACGTTTCCCCCAGCCAAATCCGCCGTTTCAACCTCCGCACTGGTGATACCATCTCTGGTAAGATTCGCCCGCCAAAAGAAGGCGAACGCTACTTTGCGCTGCTGAAAGTTAACGAAGTTAACTACGACAAACCGGAAAACGCCCGTAATAAAATTCTCTTCGAAAACTTAACCCCGCTGCACGCAAACTCTCGTCTGCGTATGGAACGTGGTAACGGCTCTACCGAAGACTTAACAGCGCGCGTTTTGGATCTGGCTTCACCAATCGGTCGTGGTCAGCGTGGTCTGATCGTCGCACCGCCGAAAGCCGGTAAAACCATGCTGCTGCAAAACATTGCGCAGAGCATCGCTTACAACCACCCCGACTGTGTGTTGATGGTGCTGCTGATTGACGAACGTCCGGAAGAAGTGACCGAGATGCAACGTCTGGTGAAAGGTGAAGTTGTCGCTTCTACCTTTGACGAACCGGCATCCCGTCACGTTCAGGTAGCGGAAATGGTGATCGAGAAAGCGAAACGTCTGGTTGAACACAAAAAAGACGTTATCATTCTGCTCGACTCCATCACCCGTCTGGCACGTGCATACAACACCGTGGTTCCGGCTTCCGGTAAAGTGCTGACCGGTGGTGTGGACGCTAACGCTCTGCATCGTCCGAAGCGTTTCTTCGGTGCAGCGCGTAACGTGGAAGAGGGCGGCAGCCTGACCATCATCGCAACGGCGCTGATCGATACCGGCTCTAAGATGGATGAAGTCATCTACGAAGAGTTTAAAGGCACCGGTAACATGGAACTGCACCTCTCTCGTAAGATTGCTGAAAAACGCGTCTTCCCGGCTATCGACTACAACCGTTCCGGTACCCGTAAAGAAGAGCTGCTCACCACTCAGGAAGAGCTGCAGAAAATGTGGATCCTGCGCAAGATTATTCATCCGATGGGCGAAATCGACGCAATGGAATTCCTCATTAATAAACTGGCGATGACCAAGACTAACGACGACTTCTTCGACATGATGAAGCGCTCGTAAACGAGCTCTCAGCCGAAAACGCCACGTTTTTACGTGGCGTTTTGCTTTTATGTCTGTAATCTTAACGACAAGTTAACAAATCAGGGGTTATTGTCCTCCGCTGCACGTGCGTCAGCCATCAAGTGCGACACGTGGTTAATAATTATACAAAACAGACGGTTCGGAGTGGAGTTTCCCTTCTGAATACAGGCCTTCGTGGTTATACTTCTGCTTATAATTTTCTCTGAGAGCACGCATTGTGAATTTACTGACAGTCAGTACTGATCTCATCAGTATTTTTTTATTCACGACACTGTTCCTGTTTTTTGCACGGAAGGTCGCAAAAAAGGTCGGTTTAGTGGATAAACCCAACTTCCGTAAACGCCACCAGGGATTGATACCGTTGGTTGGGGGCATCTCAGTTTATGCGGGGATTTGTTTCACATTTAGCATTGTGAATGTCTATATCCCCCACGCTGCTCTCTATCTGGCTTGTGCCGGTGTCCTGGTTTTTATCGGCGCACTGGACGATCGCTTTGATATTAGCGTAAAAATACGTGCCACCATTCAGGCTGCTATCGGCGTAATTATGATGGCGGTGGGCAAGCTTTATCTCAGCAGCCTCGGTTATATCTTTGGCCCGTGGGAGATGGTGCTCGGGCCGTTTGGTTATTTCCTCACGCTTTTCGCCGTATGGGCCGCGATCAATGCCTTCAACATGGTGGATGGTATCGATGGCTTATTAGGCGGGCTCTCCAGCGTCTCATTTGCCGCAATGGGGCTTATTCTGTGGTTTGATGGACAGACCAGTCTGGCTATCTGGTGCTTTGCCATGATCGCCGCCATCCTGCCCTATATTCTGTTGAACCTCGGTGCGCTTGGCCGTCGCTATAAAGTGTTTATGGGTGACGCCGGCAGTACGCTGATTGGTTTTACCGTTATCTGGATCCTGCTTGAAACTACCCAGGGTAAAACGCACCCGATAAGCCCGGTTACCGCGCTGTGGATCATCGCCATTCCGCTGATGGACATGGTGGCCATCATGTATCGTCGTCTGCGTAAAGGGATGAGCCCGTTCTCGCCAGACCGTCAGCATATTCATCATTTGATCATGCGTGCAGGGTTTACTTCACGTCAGGCGTTTGTCCTGATCACGCTAGCCGCCGCAATACTGGCCTCGATTGGCGTGCTGGCGGAATATTCTCATTTTGTCCCGGAATGGGTCATGCTGGTGCTCTTTTTGCTAGCATTCTTCCTCTACGGTTACTGCATTAAGCGTGCCTGGAAGGTGGCGAGGTTCATTAAGCGCATGAAGCGCAGATTACGAAGAAACCGTGATAACAATCCAAAATTAACCAAGTAAATGAGGGTGCGATGACTCAACCATTACCGGGGGCACACGTTGTGAGCGCTGAAAATGAACTGGATATTCGTGGGTTGTTTCGTACCTTATGGGCCGGGAAGGTGTGGATTGTCGGTATCGCGCTGTTATTCGCGCTGATCGCGCTGGCGTATACTTTTTTTGCTCGTCAGGAGTGGAGCGCGACCGCGATCTCCGATCGCCCCACGGTGAATATGCTGGGGGGTTACTATTCCCAACAGCAGTTTTTGCGGAATCTGGATGCGAAAGCGGACAACGCGTCAGGCGATCAACCTTCGGTCATGGATGAAGCCTATAAAGAGTTCGTGATGCAACTGGCTTCCTGGGATACGCGTCGCGACTTCTGGCTGCAAACCGACTATTACAAGCAGCGGATGGTTGGCAACAGCAAGGCCGATGCCGCCATGCTGGATGAGATGATCAACAACATTCAGTTCACCCCCGGTGATTTTGCCCGTGCCATTAACGACAGCGTCAAGCTGATTGCCGAAACCGCACCTGATGCGAACAATCTGCTGCGTCAGTATGTGGCGTTCTCCAGCCAGCGTGCGGCAAGCCATCTCAATGAAGAACTGAAAGGCGCGTGGGCCGCGCGGACCGTGCAAATGAAGGCGCAGGTGAAACGTCAGGAAGAGGTGGCGAAAGCAATTTTCTCCCGCCGCGTGAGCAGTATTGAACAGGCGCTTAAAATCGCTGAACAGCACAATATCTCCCGCAGTGCGACCGATGTGCCAGCGGATGAATTACCGGATTCGGAGCTGTTTCTGCTCGGACGTCCCATGCTCCAGGCACGCCTTGAAAATTTACAGGCGGTCGGCCCCTCTTTCGATCTGGACTACTTCCAGAATCGAGCCATGCTAAATACATTGAATGTGGGCCCCACGCTGGACCCGCGTTTTCAGACCTATCGCTATTTGCGTACACCGGAAGAACCGGTAAAACGCGATAGCCCGCGCCGTGCCTTCCTGATGGTGATGTGGGGCATCGTGGGGGGGCTTATCGGCGCAGGTGTTGCGTTAACCCGCCGCCGCACGATTTAGCACGACTGCCGCAGTGAGGGGCTGGGCCCTCACTGACTATTCGAAGAGAATCGATGTGAAAGTACTGACTGTATTTGGCACGCGACCGGAAGCCAGAAAAATGGCACCTCTGGTGCATGCGCTGGCAAAGGATCCTGATTTCGACGCAAAAGTCTGCGTTACCGCGCAGCACCGGGAGATGCTCGATCAGGTATTGAATCTCTTTTCTATTGTTCCTGATTACGATCTCAATAGTATGCAGCCGGGTCAGGGATTGACAGAGATAACCTGTCGGATACTGGAAGGGCTGAAGCCTATCCTCGCTGACTTCAAGCCGGATGTGGTACTGGTACACGGAGATACCACCACCACGATTGCGACCAGTCTGGCCGCGTTTTATCAACGTATACCGGTCGGCCATGTCGAAGCCGGGTTACGCACTGGCGATCTCTATTCCCCGTGGCCGGAAGAGGCAAACCGTACGCTGACCGGGCATCTGGCGATGTATCACTTTGCGCCGACGGAGAACTCGCGGCAAAACCTGTTGCGCGAGAATATTGCCGACAGCCGCATCTTTGTCACCGGCAATACGGTGATCGATGCGCTGATCTGGGTGCGCGACCGCGTTCTGGCTAGTGATACGTTGCGTTCAGAACTGGCCGAGCAGTATCCGTTCCTCAGTTCGGATAAAAAACTGATCCTGGTGACCGGTCATCGTCGCGAAAGTTTTGGCCGTGGATTTGAGCAGATTTGCCATGCGCTGGCGGAGATTGCGGCCGCCAATCAGGATGTGCAGATTGTCTATCCAGTGCACCTGAACCCGAACGTCAGCGAGCCGGTCAACCGCATTCTCGGTCATGTTGAAAACGTGACGCTGATTGAACCGCAGGACTATCTGCCCTTTGTCTGGCTGATGAATCACGCCTGGCTGATTCTGACGGACTCCGGCGGGATTCAGGAAGAGGCGCCGTCACTGGGCAAACCGGTGCTGGTGATGCGTGAAACAACCGAACGACCCGAGGCCATTACCGCCGGGACCGTGCGTCTGGTGGGGACAGACCCACAGCGCATTGTTGAAGAAGTCACGCGTTTGCTGCATGACGAAAACGAATATCAGGCTATGAGCCGCGCCCATAACCCTTACGGTGACGGGCAGGCCTGCGGCCGCATTTTACACGCATTAAAAAACAATCGGGTATCGCTATGAGTTTTTCTACCATTTCTGTTATTGGGCTGGGATATATCGGTTTGCCGACGGCGGCTGCCTTTGCTTCGCGCCAAAAGCAGGTGATTGGGGTGGACGTTAACCCGCATGCGGTGGAGACCATCAACCGCGGTGAAATCCATATTGTTGAGCCGGACCTCGATAACGTCGTGAAAACGGCGGTGGAAGGCGGTTTTCTGCGCGCCACCACGACCCCTGTCGATGCCGATGCGTATCTGATTGCAGTACCGACGCCGTTTAAAGGTGAGCATGAGCCGGATATGACCTATGTCGAAGCGGCGGCGAAATCCGTTGCGCCAGTGCTGAAAAAGGGCGCGCTGGTGATCCTCGAGTCGACCTCTCCGGTTGGCGCGACCGAACAGATGGCGGCGTGGCTGGCCGAAATGCGTCCGGATCTCACTTTCCCGCAGCAGGCGGGCGAGCAGGCGGATGTGAATATCGCCTATTGTCCTGAGCGCGTTCTGCCGGGTCAGGTGATGGTTGAACTGATCAAGAATGACCGGGTCATCGGTGGTATGACGCCGGTGTGCTCGGCGCGTGCCAGCGAGCTGTACAAAATATTTCTTGAAGGCGAGTGCGTGGTGACCAATTCCCGTACGGCCGAAATGTGCAAGCTGACGGAAAACAGCTTCCGCGACGTCAATATCGCCTTTGCGAACGAACTGTCGCTGATTTGCGCCGAGCAGGGGATTAATGTCTGGGAACTGATCCGCCTGGCGAACCGTCATCCACGCGTCAACATTCTCCAGCCGGGACCGGGTGTGGGCGGGCACTGTATTGCTGTCGACCCGTGGTTCATCGTGGCGCAGAATCCGTTGCAGTCGCGTCTGATCCGTACCGCGCGTGAAGTAAACGACGGTAAACCACACTGGGTCGTCGATCAGGTCAAAGCCGCCGTTGCGGACTGCCTGGCGGCGACGAATAAGCGCGCCAGCGAGGTGAAAATCGCCTGCTTTGGCCTCGCATTCAAACCCAATATCGACGATTTGCGTGAAAGCCCGGCAATGGGGATCGCAAAAAGTATCGCCCAGTGGCACAGCGGTGAAACGCTGGTGGTGGAACCGAATATTCACCAGTTGCCGAAAAAGCTGGACGGTCTTTGTACTCTTGCCGCCCTGAACGACGCGCTGGCGACGGCCGACGTGCTGGTGATGCTGGTCGATCATAGCCAGTTTAAAGCCATTCAGGGCGATGCTGTGCAGCAGCAGTACGTCGTGGATACCAAAGGAGTGTGGCGTTAATGAAACGGATTCTGGTGACGGGTGGCGCAGGTTTCATCGGCTCAGCGGTGGTACGGCATATCATTAATGAGACGGCAGATGCGGTGGTGGTGGTGGATAAACTCACCTACGCCGGCAATCTGATGTCGCTGGCTCCGGTTGCGCAGAACGATCGCTTTGCTTTCGAGAAAGTGGATATTTGCGATCGCGCCTCGCTGGATCGGGTTTTTCAACAATATCAGCCAGACTGCGTGATGCACCTGGCCGCCGAAAGCCATGTCGATCGTTCCATCGACGGACCGGCGGCGTTTATCGAAACCAACATTGTTGGCACCTACACGCTGCTGGAAGCGGCGCGGGCGTACTGGAGTGAACGGGCTGACGAGAAGAAATCGGCGTTTCGCTTCCACCATATCTCGACGGACGAGGTGTATGGCGATCTGCACTCGACGGATGATTTCTTTACCGAGACGACGCCCTACGCCCCTAGCAGCCCCTATTCCGCGTCGAAAGCCAGCAGCGATCACCTGGTGCGCGCCTGGTTGCGCACTTACGGTCTTCCAACCCTTATCACCAACTGCTCTAACAACTATGGCCCTTACCACTTCCCGGAAAAACTGATCCCGCTGATGATTCTTAATGCGCTGGCGGGCAAACCGCTGCCGGTGTATGGCAACGGACAGCAGGTCCGCGACTGGCTGTATGTGGACGATCACGCGAGAGCGCTGTACTGCGTGGCGACCACCGGAGAAGTCGGTGAAACGTATAACATCGGCGGTCATAACGAGCGTAAGAATCTGGACGTGGTTGAGACGATTTGCGAGCTGCTGGAAACGCTGGCGCCGAACAAACCGCGGGGTATCGCACATTACCGCGACCTGATTACCTTTGTGGACGATCGTCCTGGTCACGACTTACGTTACGCCATTGATGCGTCAAAAATCGCCCGTGAGCTTGGCTGGACGCCGCAGGAAACCTTTGAAAGCGGCATGCGTAAAACCGTGCAGTGGTATCTGGCGAATGAGGCCTGGTGGAAGCCCGTACAAGACGGCAGTTATCAGGGGCAACGTTTAGGTCTGAAGGGCTAATTTCCCGGAGGAGGAAGGCATGAAAGGTATCATTCTGGCGGGCGGCTCTGGCACCCGTTTGCATCCTATCACGCGTGGCGTGTCGAAACAGCTGCTCCCCATTTACGATAAACCGATGATTTATTACCCGTTATCGGTGCTCATGCTGGCCGGCATTCGTGAGATCCTGATTATCACCACGCCGGAAGACAAAGGATATTTTCAGCGTCTGTTAGGCGACGGTTCTGAATTTGGCATTCATTTGCAGTATGCCGAACAACCGAGTCCGGATGGCCTGGCGCAAGCGTTTATCATCGGTGAGACGTTCCTGAACGGCGAACCTTCCTGCCTGGTGTTAGGCGACAATATTTTCTTCGGTCAGGGGTTCAGTCCTAAATTGCGCCATGTCGCCGCGCGTACCGAAGGGGCGACCGTGTTTGGCTATCAGGTGATGGATCCAGAACGGTTTGGCGTGGTGGAGTTTGATGACAATTTCCGCGCCATCTCGTTAGAAGAGAAACCGAAGCAGCCAAAATCTAACTGGGCGGTGACCGGGCTCTATTTCTACGACAGCAAGGTGGTGGAGTACGCAAAGCGCGTGAAACCATCTGAACGCGGCGAACTGGAGATCACCTCTATCAATCAGATGTACCTTGACGCAGGCAATCTGACCGTTGAGCTGCTGGGCCGCGGTTTTGCCTGGCTCGATACGGGAACGCATGACAGCCTGATTGAGGCGAGCACCTTTGTGCAGACGGTTGAAAAGCGTCAGGGATTCAAAATTGCCTGTCTGGAAGAGATTGCCTGGCGCAATGGCTGGCTGGATGATGACGGCGTGAAACGTGCCGCCAGCGCTCTGGCGAAAACAGGTTATGGCCAATATTTACTGGAGCTGCTTCGTGCACGTCCACGCCAGTATTGAGCCGCTGGGCTGGGAAAACCGCTTCTTTGGCATCAACAGCGCCATTGTCCGGCTGGATCCGGCGGCGCCGTTATTGACCGCAGAAGCCTTACAGCCCTGGTCGCGGGTGCAGGCCAAAATCCCGGCGGCCAATACCCGCGAGCTGGATGCTCTGCAACAACTGGGTTTCGCGCTGGTGGAAGGGGAAGTCGATTTTGTTCTTCCTGTCGGGAAAAACAACGGTCAAACTGGCGCAGAAATTGCACAACTGACGGACATTCCGGCCTTGCGCCAGCTCGCTGCGGCGGCCTTTGCGCAAAGCCGCTTTCGCACGCCGTGGTATGCGCCTGACGCCAGCGCTCGCTTTTATGCGCAGTGGATTGAAAACGCGGTGCACGGCACGTTTGATCATCAGTGTCTGGTTCTTCGCACCTCAAATGGGGATATTCGCGGCTATGTCTCGCTGCGTGAACTGGATGACCGCGAGGCGCGAATCGGCTTGCTCGCCGGGCGTGGCGTTGGGGCAGAGCTGATGCAGGCGGCGCTGGGATGGGCGCAGGCGCGCGGCAAAACAACATTGCGGGTGGCGACCCAGATGGGCAACACCGCCGCGCTTAAACGTTATATACAAAGCGGTGCGAATGTAGAAAGCACCGCGTACTGGTTATACAGGTGACAACATGATTCCGTTTAACGCACCGCCGGTGGTGGGTACCGAACTTGAGTATATGCAGTCTGCAATGGGCAGCGGCAAACTGTGTGGCGATGGGGGCTTTACTCGTCGTTGTCAGCAGTGGCTTGAGCAGCGTTTTGGCAGTGCGAAGGTACTGCTGACGCCTTCCTGTACCGCCTCACTGGAGATGGCGGCACTGCTGCTGGATATCCAGCCGGGTGATGAAGTGATCATGCCGAGTTACACCTTCGTGTCGACCGCGAATGCCTTTGTGCTGCGCGGCGCTAAAATCATCTTTGTGGATATCCGTCCGGATACCATGAACATTGACGAAACGCGCATTGGAGCGGCGATCACCGAAAAAACGCGGGCGATTGTGCCGGTGCATTATGCGGGTGTGGCCTGTGAGATGGACACTATCATGGCGCTGGCGGATAAGTACAACCTGTTTGTGGTAGAAGACGCCGCGCAGGGGGTGATGTCGACTTACAAAGGCCGGGCGCTGGGAACGATCGGCCACATCGGCTGCTTTAGTTTCCATGAAACCAAAAACTACACCGCCGGTGGCGAAGGCGGCGCAACGCTGATTAACGATCGCAGCCTTATTGAGCGAGCCGAAATCATTCGTGAAAAAGGGACTAACCGCAGCCAGTTCTTCCGTGGTCAGGTCGACAAATATACCTGGCGTGATATTGGTTCCAGCTATTTGATGTCCGATCTACAGGCCGCTTATCTCTGGGCACAGTTGGAAGCGGCGGACCGCATTAATCAGCAGCGTCTGGCGCTGTGGCAGACCTACTACGATGCCCTCGCACCGCTGGCGCGTGCGGGCAGAATTGAATTGCCATCCATTCCGGATGACTGCAAACAGAACGCCCATATGTTTTATATCAAGCTGCGCGACATTGACGATCGTAGCGCGCTGATTAACTTCCTGAAAGAAGCCGAGATTATGGCGGTGTTCCACTACATTCCGCTGCATGACTGCCCGGCTGGCGACAAGTTTGGTGAATTCTCCGGCGAGGATCGCTACACCACCAAAGAGAGCGAACGTCTGCTGCGCCTGCCGCTGTTCTATAACCTGTCGGCAGTGAATCAGCGCACGGTGATTACGACATTGCTGAACTATTTCGCCTGATATGTCGCTTGCGAAAGCGTCCTTGTGGACGGCGGCCAGCACGCTGGTCAAAATTGGCGCGGGGTTACTGGTCGTTAAGCTGCTGGCGGTGTCATTCGGCCCGGCGGGTGTCGGGCAAGCGGGAAATTTCCGTCAGATGGTCACCGTGCTTGGCGTCCTGGCGGGGGCCGGCATTTTCAACGGCGTCACCAAATACGTTGCGCAGTCTCACGATAACCCCGAACAATTGCGGCAGGTGGTCGGGACATCCTCGGCGATGGTGCTGGGTTTTTCGACGCTGCTGGCGCTGGTGTTTCTGCTTGCGGCGGTACCGATTAGCCAGGGACTGTTTGGTCATACGCAGTATCAGGGGTTAGTACGCTTAGTGGCGCTGGTGCAGATGGGGATTGCCTGGGCCAACCTGCTGCTGGCGTTAATGAAAGGATTTCGTGATGCGGCCGGGAATGCGCTGTCACTGATTGTCGGCAGCCTGGTGGGCGTTGTCGCCTATTATGGCTGTTACCGGCTGGGTGGCTATGAAGGCGCGCTCCTCGGCCTGGCGCTGGTGCCCGCACTGGTGGTGATCCCGGCGGCAGCCATGCTGCTGAAACGCGGAATGATCCCTCTGTGCTATCTCAAGCCATCCTGGGATAACGGGCTGGCGGGCCAGCTCAGCAAGTTTACCCTGATGGCGCTGATCACCTCCGTCACGCTGCCAGTGGCGTATGTGATGATGCGAAACCTGCTGGCGGCGCACTACAGTTGGGATGACGTCGGGATCTGGCAAGGGGTGAGCAGTATCTCGGATGCTTACCTACAATTTATTACCGCGTCGTTTAGCGTTTACCTGTTGCCGACGCTGTCGCGCCTTACCGAAAAGCGGGACATCACACGGGAAGTGGTGAAGTCGCTGAAGTTTGTTCTGCCTGCGGTGGCCGCTGCGAGCTTCTCCGTCTGGCTGCTGCGTGACTTTGCTATCTGGCTGCTGTTCTCTGAGAAATTCACCGCCATGCGCGATCTGTTTGCCTGGCAGTTGGTTGGAGATGTGCTGAAAGTTGGGGCATATGTCTTCGGTTACCTGGTGATCGCCAAAGCGTCACTGCGGTTTTATATTCTGGCGGAAATCAGCCAGTTCTTTTTATTGACGGCATTTGCGCACTGGCTGATCCCGGCACATGGCGCGCTGGGTGCGGCACAGGCCTATATGGCAACGTATGTCGTCTATTTTTCTTTATGTTGTTGTGTATTTTTACTCTGGCGTAGGCGGGCATGACTGTACTGATTCACGTACTGGGATCGGATATCCCTCACCATAATCAAACCGTGCTGCGGTTTTTCAACGATACGCTGGCATCGACCAGTGAGCATGCCCGTGTCTTTATGGTCGCCGGTCAGGATGCCGGGTTGACGGAAAGTTGCCCGGCGCTCTCCATCCGTTTCTACAGCGGTAAAAAATCGCTGGCGCAAGCGGTGATAGCGCAAGCTAAAGCGAACAGACAGCAGCGTTTCTTCTTCCACGGTCAGTTTAATATGGCGCTGTGGCTGGCGTTACTGAGCGGTGGAATTAAGCCCAGTCAGTTTTACTGGCACATCTGGGGCGCGGATCTGTATGAAGTCTCCAGCGGACTGAAATTCAAACTGTTTTATCCGCTTCGCCGTCTGGCGCAAAGCCGTATTGGGGGCGTTTTTGCCACCCGTGGCGATCTGAACTATTTCGCCCAACAGCATCCGCGCGTGCCGGGAGAACTGCTCTATTTCCCGACGCGAATGGATCCCGCGCTCAACAATATGGTGAACGATCGCCAACGTAGCGGAAAAATGACCATTCTGGTGGGCAACTCAGGCGATCGCAGCAACGAACATATCGCCGCGCTGCGGGCGGTGCATCAGCAGTTTGGCGACACCGTAAATGTGGTTGTCCCGATGGGCTATCCGGCGAATAACGAGGCGTATATCGCGGACGTTCGTCAGGCGGGGCTAAGACTGTTCAGTGCAGATAACCTGCAGATCCTCAGCGACAAGCTGGCGTTCGACGATTATCTGGCGCTGCTTCGTCAGTGCGATCTCGGGTACTTTATTTTTGCCCGTCAGCAGGGAATTGGCACCTTGTGTTTGCTGATTCAGGCAGGCGTGCCCTGCGTGCTGAACCGCGAAAATCCCTTCTGGCAGGACATGGTGGAACAGCATCTTCCGGTGCTGTTTACGACCGATGAACTTAACGAACAGGTGGTGCGCGAGGCGCAGCGCCAGCTGGCGTCAGTGGATAAAAATACCATTACCTTCTTTAGCCCGAACTATTTGCAGCCCTGGCATCACGCGTTGCAGGTTGCCGCAGGGGAGGCGCTATGAGTCTGATGCAGTTCAGCGGCCTGTTTGTCGTCTGGCTCCTCTCCACGTTGTTTATCGCCACGCTAACCTGGTTTGAATTTCGCCGCGTGCGCTTCAACTTCAACGTGTTCTTCTCGCTGCTGTTTTTGTTGACCTTCTTTTTTGGCTTTCCGCTGACCAGCGTGCTGGCGTTCCGCTTTGACGTCGCCGTCGCACCGCCGGAAATCCTGCTACAGGCGCTGCTTTCCGCCGCCTGTTTCTACGCGATCTACTATGTGACCTATAAGACCCGCTTGCGCAAACGGGTTGCGGACGCGCCGTACAAACCGCTGTTCACGATGAATCGGGTGGAAACCCATCTCACCTGGATGATTCTGATGGGGATTGCGCTGATCAGCGTGGGCATCTTCTTCATGCACAACGGCTTTTTACTGTTCCGCCTGCAGTCGTATAGCCAGATTTTTTCCAGTGAAGTTTCCGGCGTGGCGTTAAAACGCTTCTTTTACTTTTTCATCCCGGCCATGCTGGTGGTCTATTTCCTGCGTCAGGACAGCAAAGCGTGGCTGTTCTTCCTGGTCAGCACCGTCGCATTTGGCCTGCTGACGTATATGATTGTCGGCGGCACTCGCGCCAATATCATCATTGCCTTCGCCATCTTCCTGTTTATCGGCATTATTCGCGGCTGGATCTCGCTGTGGATGCTGGCGGCGGCAGGCGTGCTGGGGATTGTCGGGATGTTCTGGCTGGCATTGAAGCGCTACGGGCTGAACGTCAGCGGTGACGAGGCGTTCTATACGTTTCTCTATCTCACCCGTGACACGTTTTCTCCGTGGGAGAACCTGGCGCTGCTGCTGCAAAATTACGACAAAATCGACTTTCAGGGGCTGGCGCCAATTGCCCGTGATTTCTACGTCTTTATTCCTTCCTGGCTTTGGCCAGGGCGGCCGAGTGTGGTGCTGAATACGGCGAACTACTTTACGTGGGAAGTGCTGAACAACCATTCCGGTCTGGCGATTTCGCCAACGCTGATTGGTTCGCTGGTGGTGATGGGCGGCGCGCTGTTTATCCCGCTGGGCGCGGTTGTGGTAGGGCTTATCATCAAATGGTTCGACTGGCTGTACGAGCTGGGTAATCGTGAGGCCAACCGCTACAAGGCCGCGATTTTGCATAGTTTTTGCTTTGGCGCGATTTTCAATATGATCGTGCTGGCGCGAGAGGGACTGGACTCGTTTGTCTCGCGTGTTGTTTTTTTCCTGGTGGTTTTTGGTGCCTGTTTGCTGGTGGCAAAACTTCTGTTCTGGCTGTTTGACCAGGCCGGACTGATCCATAAACGTTGGCGAGCCCTG
>NZ_JBFWLF010000093.1:0-14373 GCF_050252275.1 Citrobacter sp.
GCTCGTGCCAATGCTGAAGCAATTCCTGCTGGCGGCGGGTCGGTTCGATGCCGGTCCAGACAAACAACTGTTGTCCAGGAAAGAGTTCCGGACGTGGAGAATCCAGCGGTTCAGCCAGTACGGCGATGTGCCAGCCTTGCTGAGATAAACGCCAGGCTTCCAGCCACAGACGTGCGCGGTCTTCGGTATCCCAGCCAATCAACAACGCATCTTTGCCTGCTTTTTTGCGGGCTTCGGACATACAGGCGGTCACAAATTCAATCAGCACGCCATCAAGCAAGCTGCACATGATGCGGGCCGTTTTATGGTCGAGGCTAAGGCGGTGGCGTACGGGAACGAAAATGTGATCGATAAGATCGTCTGAAGTATGCTCACGGGCAAGAGCACCGATTTTGGCCCGTAACCTGTCCGGATGAGCAAAACGCAGCACGCCCATCATTTCTTCCTGCAAAGTGGTCCAGTCATTATGGGTTGCCACAATGCTTTGTTCCAGCAACACTTTGACCTTGCTTACCGGCACACCGCTTTTAATCCATCGCTTGATCTCTTCAATGCGCTGGATATCGTCTTCATCAAACTGACGATGGCCGCCTTCGCTACGCCGGGGCTTTAACAATCCATAGCGCCGTTGCCAGGCGCGCAGGGTAACGGGGTTGATACCGCATCGTTCAGCGACATCGCCTATGCTGTAAAATCCCATAGTGTCCCTCATACGTGGACCGAATCGTTCCTTACAAACTAACGAATCAGCCGTGTTTGTACAATTTATTATTTATTGTACAACAGCCTCGTACTAAGCCTAGCTAAAAATAATGAACGTCAGGTAAACAAGACTGATGAGACAGGAAACGTGTACAGCATCCCCTGATGGTGTAGCGAGGTTCACCTGCCGCCATGAATACAGCAGGCGAAATAAGAGGATTACAGCGGTGTTTTTTTCTCAGGCCATGCAACCGGTGGAATTCCACAGAAGCAAGGTGCGGCAAAAAGATGCCCCTGGAACTGAGAAATACCCGCCGATTCCAGCCACATCCACTCTTCGGGCTTTTCAACCCCGACGGCTGATATCGCAATTTCCAGAGACGCACAGCACTTAATCATGGCCTGGATGATGGCCTGTCGTGGGCCGCTTTTATGAACATCGCAAATGAGGTCGCGATTAATTTTGATGCGATCGGGTTGGAACTGCGCCAGCAGCCGCAGACCGCCAAAACCGGCACCAAAGTGATCGAGGGCGATACTGATCCCAGAGGATTTCAGGGTTCTCACCGTCTCCGTAAAGGCTTCAAACTCGGAGATAACCTCGCGTTCAGTGAACTCAACGATGATCTGTTCCGGAACAAGACCACTGTCAGCAATGGCATTGAGCAAATAGCTGGCTGCGTCCGGCACCTTCACCAACGTCATGGGCAACAGATTCACGGACAAAACCTGATCGCGCAGACCCAGTGAGGTCGCCAGTGTAAAAGCGACTTTCTTACTTTCCAGGTCGGCCAGATAAATATCGTCGCCCTTAATATTGTCAAAATAGCGCTGTGGCGAATCACCCGAACGGGTTCGCAGCAGCGCTTCCAGAGAGACAATTTCCTGAGCAAAAGGATCGATGATGGGCTGAAAAGCAAAGCTGCAATTGGCCTCCTCACTGACTGACGTCAGGGGAATCGTGCGAGCGGATTCGGTCGCAATAAAATCCCACGTGTCAGAGGGAGGGATCTCAAAATAGTTCTCTTTTTCAGTGGCTTCCACGAAGGTGCGGAAGAACTGCAGCGCACGGTCGTTGTAGGTAAGTTGGTATCGGGATGTGCCCTTATCGAGAATGGTCTGTAATACCTCCTCCCGATCATGTTCCCGTAAATCAAATAGCTCCATTCCCACTTTCCCAAAGCGGCGGGAGGGACCGTGATCGCACAGCAGTTCGACAACATTATAGTGGCGCTTGTCTTCACAAATCGCCTGATAAATAGCCCTTACGTTTTCATCAGGGCCTTCAAGCAGCTGAAAAAAATGTGTGCCGTTAAACAGCAAAATGCCTGTCACGTCAGCACGCCCATTTGTAAGGTTAGCGGCGGCGACCATACTTTCGAGCGCCTTCACCGGGACGTCATCACAGAGATGACTGCGGTAGATAATGGTAGTGAGCATGATTTTCCGGCATTGAGGAATGATGTTTAACCCTAACAGAACGGAGGAGATATAACACATTAAATTAACGAAAGTTTTACTTAAGAGTGGCGGGTGGGGTTGGAAGTGGAGGATAACGATGGCATCACCAAAAAATGAGCCTCAAAGAAGTGTAAAGTTAAACATCAGAAAAATACCTATGTATAAGTTATAAATAATTTAAAATAAATCATTAGCACATTTTTGTCAAAAATGAAATCATGCATTTGTACAGGTTTTGTGTACAATTTTTCTAACTTTGAATAACGCAGCATTAACCTTTTACTGATTCGCACAGGAGAGACTCATGCAGCAAAATGGTTACATTTCAGATACAGCTAACGCCATTGCGCAGTATTTCAGTAAGGCCAATTTGCCGACTCAGCAGGAAACATTGGGGCAGATTGTGGTGGAAATTCTAATGGACGGGCGCAATCTGAATCGCAAGACACTGTGTACAAAATTACTTGGTCGTCTGGAAAAAGCGACCTGTGTAGAAGAGGAGGGTCATTATAACGCGCTGATTGGTTTGCTTTTTGAGCGCTGAGCCCTTGTATTAAAATCGTGAATCAACATGATGCTGTGTTCCTGTCCTTGGCAACACGGCAGAAGAGAGAATGATGATGAACAGAAGTGACATTGAACAACTCACAGACGAACTTATCGGCCAGGCAGTGTTGACGCTGCTGAAACGTAAAGCGGCGGTGAATTCAATGGCCCTGGTCACTCAACTCCGCGTTATGCAGGAAACTGAAATGGACGCCCGTCGTCGAGAGGTATTTCCGCTAATTATTTCTTACATTGAAGCGGTGATAGCTGATAAAGCAACGTCAACACCGACATCCAGACATAGCGGTCAAATGGACACCGTCCGCTCACTTTCAGGGACAACCCTGAAGCCAGGAAAAGGAAAAATTCACTAAACGCTTAACTTTTAATGATGGTGGAAATGATGAACACAGCAATCACACAACAACCTGATATTTATAGTGCTTTGCCTGATCACGTCCTTTCAGATTATTTTCGTCATGCCGGCGACGCCCTTGCTGAAGAAGCAATGGTTTTGGGCGCAGCTATACGCCATATTCTTATAAAGGGTGAGCATATTAATAACAAAAATATCATTTTATCTCTGATACAAACGCTGGAAGTCACGGATGACATCGTACATGCAGATGTGATAAGAAAAACCCTGGAAATAGTTGTCGGACATACTATAGACGATATTTGATGTATTTAACGGGGGGGAGTCAATTTTCTGCTCTATTTAAATGCTCAGCGTTGGGTCAGTCGATTATTGCCGACCTCTGGTTGTCCAATAATTATCTCAGGTGGGGAATGGAAAGCATTTTAGAACACATCTCCTTTGGGAATACTGCAATACGATACGTGTTTTTAACCGAGAACCAATACATTGACGTCCTGAAATATAACTGCGATCGAGGTGGCAGCAAAATTATTCTCATGACGGAAGTGACGTTTGGAACAAACGTGCAGAATGTTCAGGTGGTGCGAAGATTAAAACTCGAGGCGATTCAGTCGCTAATGTGTAATTATCCCAGAAAGCTACATCGGCTACATTTGAATCCCTTTGGAGTCTGGATAAGTCTATGTCTGTTTTTCGCTGTGAGTTCAATGGGTCGATGCAACGCTATCCTTAATCAAGGTGGCGTTGGGATGCTTAAATTTTCACAACGCTACTTTGCTCCATCCTTTGCCGCAGTCATCGTGATAACGTTCGGTTTGTTGATGCGTTTTATGGCCAGGTAGTTTTTGTATATCTAAGCCCTGTTCTTTGTGCAGCCGTTCAGATAATAATCTCTGTTCATGGAAAATTGCCGGCGTTCCTTCTCCCCATTCAATGCCTGCAAGGTCTCTTGCTTTGCTAAAATTGATGCGTCACATGCAGTAGTTCGAAGCCGCAGATGCGATCATCAAAAACATGTAATCCAGATTCTGGGCTGTATGTGAACGGGAGCCATCAGGCTCCCGTTATTACGTCCGTTCCGCTATCCTATCGCCTCGCAAAGGCGCGTCTTCATGTCACTATAGGCCTGCGCGGCATAGCGTTCAGCCCACGACTGATCGTCGATCTTCTCGACATTAACCGCACAATACTTGGTTTCCGGCGTCTTTGAGATAGGGTCGAGATTATCCTGCGTGAGTTCATTACACGCGCCAATCCACCATTGATAGGTCATGTATACCGCTCCCTGATTGATGCGCCCGGAGACATCCGCCCGACTGATCACTTTTCCCCGACGTGAACTGACCCACACCAGGTCGCGATGGCGAATTCCTGCCTTTTGCGCATCCTGCGTGCTGATCTGCACATAGCCTGGCTCATCGGCAAGCGCCTGCAGGGCGGCACAGTTGCCGGTCATGGAACGACAGGAGTAGTGACCGACTTCGCGCACCGTACACAGAACCAGCGGATAGGCCTCGTCAGGCACTTCCGCGGGTGCGCGCCAGGGTGCAGCAAACAGCTTGCCTTTACCGTCTGGCGTGTCGAAGCGGCTGTTTTCATACAGATAGGGTGTGCCGGGATGGTCGAGGTCGGGGCAGGGCCACTGGATATGCCCCATGTCGCCCATCTTTTCCCAGGTGACGCCGTAGAACAGCGGACACAGTTCACGCATCTCATCCCAGATCTGTTGATTGTTTTGATAGTGCATGGGATAGCCCATTTCACTGGCGAGCAGGCTGATAATTTCCCAGTCTCGCTTCACGTCGCCAGTGGGGTCAACGGCCTTTTCGAAACGCTGGAAGCCGCGATCGGCGCAGGTGAATACGCCGCCGTGCTCGCCCCAGGAGGTGGCGGGTAAAATGACGTCCGCCATCTCGGCGGTTTTGGTCATAAAGATATCCTGCACCACGACAAAATCCAGCGCCGCGAAACCGTCACGCACCAGCCCCAGATCGGCTTCCGTTTGCAGCGGATCTTCCCCCATGATGTAGTAGGCTTTTATTTTCCCTTCCAGCGCCAGATGCGGGACTTCGGTAATGCGTGTGCCTACCTTGTCATCCATCCGGCTGGCGTCAATGCCCCAGGCTCTGGCGAACTTCTCTCTGACGGCCGCATCGGTGACATCCTGATATCCCGGAAAAAGATTTGGTAATACGCCCATGTCGCAGGCACCCTGGACGTTGTTCTGCCCGCGAACCGGGCCGACGCCGACGTGTGGACGACCCAGGTTACCGGTCAGCAGGGCAAGGCTCGATAATCCACGCACCACGTCCACGGCCTGACCGAACTGCGTCACGCCCATTCCCCACATCACTGTCGCGGAAGGGGCGGCGGCAAAGGTCCGCATCGCCTGACGAACCTGCGACGCCGGAACGCCGGTTAAATGCTCGACCGCTTCCGGCGCATAGTCTTTAACCGTTTGCCAGTAACCATCCAGCCCCTGCGTGTGCTTATTCACGTACTCCTTGTCGTAAAGCAGTTCGTCAATGAGGACGTAACCAAACGCATTCACCAGCGCCATGTTGCAACCGTTATTCAGTTGCAGATGCTGGTCAGCAATGCGAGCAGTTTCAATACGGCGGGGATCGCAGACGATGATCTTCGCGCCATTCTGCCGCGCTTTGATCACCCGGCGCGCCACAATTGGGTGAGAGTCTGCGCAGTTATAACCGAAGATCAGCAGACATTTTGAGTTTTCGATGTCGCTGATGGAATTACTCATTGCACCATTGCCCAGCGTTTCCTGGAGGCCAGCGACCGAAGGCCCGTGACACACGCGGGCGCAGCAGTCCACGTTGTTGGTGTTGAGAACCGCACGCGCGAATTTCTGCATCACATAGTTGGTTTCATTGCCGGTACCGCGAGAGGAACCGGTTGTCATAATGGCGCGGGGGCCCGCGCTGTCGCGAATTTCCAGTAAACGTCGGGCGGTATAGCGAATCGCTTCATCCCAGGTGACCGGGGTAAATTTGTCGCCTTTCTGGTAGCGGATCAATGGGCGGGTGAGGCGGGGAGTCAAAAGGCGGGTATCGTTAAGGAAATCCCAACCATAGTACCCTTTCAGACAAAGTTGGTTCTGGTTGGTTATGCCCTCCGCCGCTTCGGCGCGGAGGATTTTATTATTCTCAACAACAAGCTTGAGCTTGCACCCGGCCCCACAATAGGGGCAAACACTGGTGATTTTTTTCATCAATAACAGACCTGTTAAAAGCTGAAATAGCGCGAATTGTGGCGAAGCCTGAGCGCAAAGGCTGAAGCTTCGGGTTGTCGTCATGACGCAGGGGATAAGCACAATACGTGCCAGAGTGGCAAAGCCTGGGCTGACGCGGAACGAGGCACAAGCTGCAGGAAAAATGACAGAGGATTCGACATAAATGACGAACGGACGTCAAAAAAAAGCCCGCACAGAGGCGGGCAAGACATACTGGAAGCAATGTGAGCAATGTCGTACTGAATACCCGAGTTATTTACTCAACTATTCAGTGATGAGAAAGATAATCTTTATCATCTAAACTTGCAACCCCAACTTTTGTGGGAGAAATCAGAAAGCTAAATTAAGTGATGTTCATCACAAACTTCAATTTCCTGACATTGTGCTATCCTTTTTAACGGCGAATAAACCGCTACTGTAAAATCGATAAGTGAGGAAAAAATGGGCATTATTTCATGGATTATTTTTGGTTTGATTGCAGGTATTCTGGCGAAGTGGATTATGCCTGGTAAGGATGGTGGTGGATTCTTTATGACGATCATTCTGGGGATCGTCGGTGCCGTAGTGGGCGGCTGGATCAGTACGCTGCTTGGTTTTGGGAAAGTCGATGGCTTTAATTTCGGCAGCTTTGTGGTGGCGGTTATTGGTGCTATCGTCGTCCTGCTTATTTACAGAAAAATCAAAAGCTAAGGCGCAATAATTGACTGACAAAAGGCGACCTGAGGGTGGCCTTTGTCATTTCAGGCCTGGCGTTACCACCAACCCAGTTCGGTACCCAGCACCACGACTATCGCGACGACAATCATAATCAGCGTCGTTTTTTTCATGATTTACGCCCCCGGTGCGGCATAGCCACCGATAAAAAACCAGGCCAAAAAAACCACGGCCGTAATAAAAATGACGACGGGAAACAGTATGCCCAGTCTCATGCGATCACCTGTCTGAATTATGCAAGAGCTGCAAGGATAACAGGGGTTAATGGGTGACAAAAGGGGTTTTGTCCTCACGCTTTTCGCTTATTCTGCGAGTCGCCAGGACGTGACAAGTACGCTTTCGGCAGGCTATTATTTCTCAGAATTATCTTAAACACAGTCGCAAGCGCGCAACGAGAGAAGTATGTTCCAGCTAAAGCCGGGCACCCTGGCGCTGATTATTGGTGCGAAAACATCGGCCGGACGCGGCAATATCGGCAAGACGGTGGAATTATTCCATCTCTGCCAGCCGGGTGAGGTATTTATTAATCCCGTTAATGGATTTACCACCATGCTGCCGAAAGAGACGCCGCGTGCGCTCTGGCTGGTGACGGGGGAGGTGGTGTCGGCAAACGGGCAGCAGGGTTTTGCTTGGGTCAGAGCGGAACACTTGATGCCTCTGTTGCCGGATATTCAGCCTGAATCGACGGTTACCCGCGAATCACAACTCGCGTAGCCAGTCTGCCAGCACAAGGGCGTGATTTTGTTCTCTGTTTTTGGCGGCATACAGCAGCGTCAGTGTCTGCTGGCGGGCAATCTGCGCCAGCCGCTCGCCTTCCTTCTTCTGCGTGACAAGTTCCGCGCGGTACTGCTCAGTAAAATGCTGAAAATCGATCGTTTCTGCGTGAAAAGCTTTGCGCAGCTCTGTCGAGGGAGCGAGCGCTTTGACCCACTCATTGAGCACGAGATCCGCTTTTTTGATCCCGCGTGGCCACAGTCGGTCAACCAGCACCCGGTAGCCGTCGCTGTCTTCTGCCGGGTCGTAGACGCGTTTACACTGAATATTCATGCTTGTCATTCTCCTCAATCCAGGCGCAAAACTCATCGAGCTGTTGGTCGGAAAAAACCGTGATTCCGTGCTGGCGTAGCAGCGCGGTGGCCACTCCCATACCGGGATGACGTTGTCCGCTGAAGCTGCCGTCGTAGATAAACTGACTGCCGCATGTCGGGCTGCCGTCGGTGAGTAGCGCAACGTCACAGCCGGTCTCCTGTGCCGTGCGCAGCGCCAGCCAGGCGGCAAGCTGATAGTGCCCGGTGACATCTTGACCGTTCTTTTCCACAATGGATGCGCGCTCGTGCATCACATCGTTGCCATCGGCCCGAGCAATTTCCGCCGGTGGGCGTGGTGTCGGCAAGCCTGCGGCCAGTTCAGGGCAATGGATGACCAGACGCTGTTCTGCCTGCAAACGCGCCAGTATCGCAGCGGGATGCGCTTTCTCGCTGCCGTTATAACGCACCTTCAGCCCCATCAGGCAAGCGCTCACTAAAACCTTACTTTTCATCGCATTTGCCTCGTCCGGCAGAAAAACTACTCCCGATCACTATATCACTTCGCATGCGTTCATCCCTAAATTAAGGGATTGTGATGGCAGTAAAAGATCGGTAGGCTGAGGTTCCTTATGTTGTCCCCAATTGTTCTGACGTAAGGAATTCTCCATGGAAATATCCCCTGTAAAAGATACGCTGCGGATTGCGCTGGTGGGTGATTACAACGCTGGCATCACGGCGCATCAGGCGATTCCTCTGGCCATCGACGACGCTGCTGCGGTTCTGGAACTGCTGGCGGATTACGACTGGCTGTCCAGCACTGAAATCACCAGTGCAGAAGATCTGGTGGGCTATGACGCCATCTGGGTGGTGCCTGGCAGCCCCTATAAAAATACCGAAGGCGCGTTGACGGCCATCCGTTATGCCCGCGAAAACAGCATTCCTTTCCTGGGAACCTGTGGCGGTTTTCAACACGCCATCCTTGAATATGCGCGTAATGTGCTGGGCTGGTCAGATGCTGCCCATGCGGAAACTGACACAGCGGGCCGGATGGTTATTGCGCCACTTGCCTGTTCGCTGGTGGAAAAAACCGACGAAGTTGAACTGCGGCCCAATACGCTGATTGCTAAAGCCTATGGTCAGCCGGTGATTTCGGAGGGCTATCAGTGTAACTACGGCATTGCTGAGGCGTTTGCGGCTGAACTGGATAGCGGTGATCTGCGAGTGACCGGCTGGGATGATAACGGGGATATTCGGGCGGTGGAATTGGTGACGCATCCGTTCTTTGTTGCCACGCTTTTCCAGCCCGAACGTGGCGCTCTTGCGGGGAAACCGGTTCCCCTGGCGCAAGCGATGCTGCGCGCTGCGCGAGGCTAATCAGTAGGGCAGACATCACGTCTGCCCTGAGCTTATCAGGCGGTAATCTCTTTATTTCGTCCCGCATAGAAACCGAATATCGCCATCGCTATCGCCAGCGCCGCAACGGTTAGCAGCGGGATCTGCCAGTCTCCCTGGGCGTCATGGATCCTGCCCATCAGCGGCGGCCCGCAAGCGGCTAACAGATAACCGACGGATTGCGCCATGCCGGAAAGCGCTGCTGCCTGATGCGCAGAACTGGCGCGCAGGCCGATAAAGGTCAGCCCCAGAATCATCGTTGCACCGGAGCCGAATCCAAACAGCAGCGTCCATAGCACCGCCTGATCCGGCATAAACCAGAAGCCAGCGGCACCCACAGCGCACATCAACGACACCAGTGCGGCGATGCAGCGCTGATCGTGTAAACGGTGCAGCACCAGCGGAATGAGTAAACCGGGAGAGGCGGTTGCTAACTGGAGCAAACCATGCAGCGAACCGGCCTGCGCCTCGCTGTAGCCGTGGCTAATTAAGATTGCTGGCAGCCAGCCGATAATCACGTAATAGATAAGCGAGTTAATTCCAAGAAATAACGTCACCTGCCAGGCCAGCGGTGAACGCCAGATGCCGCGTGCGTGCAGGGTGCGCGAGGTGGTTACGTTCGCGTGGGCGGTATGACGCCACTGCGGCAGCCAGATCAGCAACGCCAGTAGCGGAAACACCATCAACAGCAGCAATGCCCCGCGCCAGCCAAACCCGCTCAGCGCCAGTGGAACCACCAGCGCGGAGCCCAACGCGGCGGCAGCCCCCATCGTCAGGGAATAAGCACCGGTCAGTCTGGCGACGTGCTGCGAGAAATCGCGTTTGATAAGCCCTGGCAGTAGCACGTTGCCGAGGGCGATACCGCAGCCGATGATGGCAGTGCCAAGAAACAGTAAAGAGGCGTCCGGCAGTGAGCGCACGGCAACCCCGCCGCAAATCAGCAGCATTGCCGCGAAGAGACTGCGTTCCATGCCAATACGGCGGGCAATGCCGGCGGCAAGCGGAGAAACCAGCGCAAACGCCAGCAGCGGCAGGGTGGTTAATAATCCCGTCTGGGCGGTCGTAAGACCATAGTCCGTGCGAATCGCTTCCAGTAAAGGGGCGGCGCCAGTAAATGTCACGCGTAGCGTGGTGGCAATCATTAGGATACCGACAATCAGCAGGACACCGTGGTTGCCGCGTGGTGGTGAAGAAGTCATTGTTCTCTCATATCAACAGGTGAGGCCGTACCTTACCGCGTTTATCTGTGTTGTGAATCAAGCTAAAATGACAGTTTATCGCTAAATTCGGACAAAATGATGTACAGCCTGCGACTCGACGGATATGACCCCGATCTGCACCACGATGCTGCCGTGGCGTTTCGTATCCGCGCTCGCCCTGATGAGCTGTTTAGCGCGCAGCACCAGCATCGTAAAGGGCAACTGATTATGGCACTGCATGGGGCTATCACCTGTGATGTTGAATGCGCTATGTGGATGGTGCCGCCGCAGTACGCGGTCTGGATCCCCGGCGGCATTCCCCACAGCAATCACGTAACGGCAGGCGCGGAGCTCTGCTTTCTCTTTATCGAACCGGATGCCGTCACATTACCGGGACGTTGCTGTACGTTAAAAATTTCTCCGCTTTGTCGGGAGCTGATCCTCTCGCTGGCGATGCGTAGTGACGCTCAGCGGGCAGAGCCGCAAACGCAGCGCCTGACGCAGGTCTTATTTGATGAACTTCCGCAACAACCGCAGGAGCAGATGCAACTGCCGGTTTCAGCGCACCCGAAGATCCGCCGGATGGTTGACACCATGGCGCGCGAACCGGCGCAATGGCAAACGCTGGGGCAGTGGGCCAGCGTATTTGCGATGAGCGAGCGTAACCTTGCCCGACTGGTGGTGAAAGAGACAGGGCTCAGCTTTCGTCGCTGGCGACATCAGCTACAGCTCATTCTGGCCCTACAGGCCCTGGTCGGCGGGCAGAACGTGCAGCAGGTGGCGCAACTGTTGGGATATGATTCGACCACGGCGTTTATCACCATGTTCAAAAAAGGCCTGGGACAGACGCCAGGCCGTTATCTGGCGGGATTGACTACTGCCTTCCCACAATAAGCGAGACCAGACCGGCCGCGATAAGCGGACCAACAGGTACACCGCGAAACAGGGCCACGCCAAGCACGGTACCGACCAGCAAACCGGCGACCAGCTGTGGCTGGCTGCCCATCAGCGTCACGCCGCGGCCGCCGAGCCAGGAGACCACCACGCCAACCACAATCGCCACCAGCGATTTCCAGTTAAGGAAAGAGTGGATCAAGGTGGAAGGTGGCAGTGTCCCGCTGGCGATAGGCGCCATGACGCCGATTGTCAGGATAATAATCCCGATGGTCAGCCCCTGTTTTTCAATCCACGGGAAAAAGGTATTGAGCGGGGTAACGCGGACAATAATCAGCACCAGAATTGAAACGGCGACAGTGGTGTTATGGCTGACAAAGCCCAGAGCTGCCAGTCCGAGCAGGATCAGCAGAGTGACATCAAACATCGTGGTTTCCTTGCCAAAAAAAGTTAAGCCTGTTTACTTTACGCCCAAACGCCACGCAGAACAGACTTTTTTAGAATCTGCTGGCTATTTCGGGCAAATGCCTGACGGCGAAAAACAGGCAATTTTTTATTTTGTCATCAAATTGCCATTATTGCGGACTATCAATAGCAGATGAACCGGTCTCGCTCATTTTTAGGTGTAGCCATGAACGATCAGATGTTTATTGAAACGCTCATTATTAGTTCATCCTTTTTCGCCATCGCCGCCGTTATCGTGATTTCTGTTTTAATTCTCGAACGTGGTAGCTGAACGCTTACGATGCGCGGTGAAATGCCACCAACTCTGGCCGGGCAATACGCAGATAATCGTCAGTATTGAGAATAATCGATTTCGTGAGCACACCGGCGTTAAAGGCGATTTCACGATAACGTTCGAACAGCAGCGGATCGGCGACCAGCATTAACTGTGGATGAAAACTGAAAGGCGGGATCGCGCCAAATACGCAACCGGTGAGTTCGTCCACTTCTGCCGGGCTGGCAAGGGACGCACGCAGACCGCCAAGATACGTCGCCAGTTGACCAAGATCGGCCTGTTGGTCGGCAGGTAAAATAGCCAGTACATGCTGATTTACCCCATTCCCTTTCACTTTACAGACCAGCGCCTTTGCTCCCTGACCCAGTGCGGTGCCCCGAATTTCTGATACGGCCTCGCATTTCCCAACAGCCTCATGGCTGACGACGCGATAACGGGCGCCCTCCAGAGACAATAAATCGAGTAAACGCTGATGGGTTTCGCTGCCTTTCTCCATTTCGCTCATTTTTTACTCCTGTTTGCGCGAAAAAACACGGTAAAGATTATCATGAACGCTGACGATTTTGATGCTTGTTGAGGTAGAGTTGCTCGTCAGAAGCGGTGTAGGCATCATGCAGCGAATCGTTCGGCTGCATGCTGTAGCTGCCTGATGAAAAACGAATATCCTTCTCAGGTGCCACGGTCCGCAGGTGGTTGGCTATCCGTTCCGGCAGACGAGCCGCCATATCTGGCTCTGCGTCCACCAGAATGATGCAAAATTCATCGCCGCCCAGACGGATGGCGTAATCGCTTTTGCGCACCGACGCCTCAATCGCTTTTGCCAGCAAGGTGATCGCCCGATCGCCCTCGTGGTGTCCCTGCGTATCGTTAATCATCTTCAGCTTATCGAGATCGATAGCGATAAAGGTTACTGGCGTTCCGGTGCTGACAAATCGCTGTAATCGCTGCTCAAGCGTCGGGGTTAAAATTTTACGGTTATACAGGCCTGTCATCGCATCGCTGATATTTTCACGGGTAACATTATGGTAAAGGCGAAAATGCAGCCGGACCATATTGAGGAGCAGGGCAGTTGCCAGAAGGTAAAACAGAAACAGCTTCCAGGACGAGACAATGAAATACAAGATATCGAGTGACAGCTCGACGTGCAGACCACCAGGAAGATCGCTGATGTAATTGACGTACGGGAAAAGATTATTCTCGCTTTGATGAATAATAATCGTCTTATCCGAGTCGGTATCGGTGACGCTGGCATTGAGATAACGCCAGACCAGTGGGCGGTCGTGAGTAAAAACAATATTTTGCAAGTTGTGCTTATTAATATCCACCATCACGATGCCTTTTAACTTACCGTGCAGATAGACCGGTGTTAAAAAACTCATCACGTTAAGTTCGGTACGATCATCCTGATAGATACTCGACAGCACAGTACGTCCAGAAAACAATTCATCAATATCGGCCTGATGAATACCTAATGAGCCTTTCTGTAAAAAAGCCCAGTGATGCATGGCAAACTGACGCGTATTGATCGGATCATAGAAATAAATATATTGATTTTGTAAATCCAGATAATAATGAAATTTCTCTTCTGACGTGGCGAGACCTTTTCCATAATCAATCTGTTCCCGGTTAACCTTCACGGCCTGATCAAAAGCAGGAAGCAACAGCACATCGTCCGCGATACGCGCACAGTCATCAATGGAGGTTTGTAACGTACCATGGAGCGCGGGATAATTATGCTGCGTCAGATTCAAACCATACACCGAGTTAACACTTTCAAACGACTGGCAAAGGGTATGGCGGGTATCTGCCGGGAGCGTTTTCTCGGGTGTTGCCAGTGTGCGCATCAGATGGGCGGCAATGCTCTGATTCTGGTATTTATCATACAGAAATGAGGAGTCTGCTTTTTCGATGATATAGCGCATATAGCCATTCATTGACTTATAGCTGGCAATAAGTTCATAGATCAAAAAGGAAGATGTCAAAACGACAACGCTTGCGGAAATAAAGAGCCTGAGCGCTTTATGGGGCAATTTCATGATAAACAACAACTCTCCAGGTCAGATAATCTA